>CBJKNR010000006.1:0-25735 GCA_966417555.1 uncultured Sphingopyxis sp. | reverse complement strand
CCGAGCGCCTTCGCCCGCTGCGGCGTGTACGAGACCTGGTTGATCGCGAAGTCGAACGCCTTGTTCCCCGGTGCGATCGTCTTGTTGAACGGCGAGTAGACCCAGACGACCTCATTCTTGGCAAAGCCGAGCCGCTTCGCGACCGCGAGCGCAGTGCTGAAAGTCAGGCTCTGCAGCGCACGCTTGGTCATCGCATAGCCGGCCGCAAAGGGCTGGCCGACTTTTCCCGACATCGAGCCGATGTTGACGATGCGGCCATGGTCGCGGAGGCGCGGCAGCGCGGCCTGCGTGACGAAATGCGGCCCCTTCACATTGACCGCAAAAAGTTCGTCGAACAATGCCTCCCCGGCGCCTTTCAGGCTGCCGTCGCGCCCACCGCGGCCGATGCCGGCATTGTTGATCAATATGTCGAGATTGGGCGCGCCACCGAAGATGCGATCGCAAGCGGCAAAGAGTTTTTCGATTCCTTCAAGCGACGAGACATCGGCCTGTACGGCAAAGGCACTGCCGCCGGCATTTCCGATCTCTGCGGCAAGCGCTTCGGCGGCGCTGCGGCTGCCGGCATAGTTGATCGCGACATGGACTCCGGCCTGCGCGAGTCGTCGCGCGATCGCCGCGCCGATGCCGCGCGAGGCGCCCGTGACGATGGCTGTTTTCCCGCTCAATTCCATGATTTCCGCTCTCCCATGAGTCTTACAACATAATTGACTTAGTTATACAAGTGATGCAAGCATCGGCCAAAAGAAATTGGGAAGAGCGATGTCCGATCTGATCCTGAGCGAGCGCGAGGGCGCCCTGCGCATCCTGACATTGAACCGGCCCGGCCGGCACAATGCGATGGACGACGAGATGTCGGCACTGTTCCAGCGGCTGCTCGGCGAGGCGCTCGAGGAAGCCGGCAGCAGCGCCATCCTGATTCGCGGCGCCGGCAAGAGCTTCTGCTCGGGGCGCGACACCAATGTGCTGGGGCATCGCGCGCGCGACGAGAGCGATTTTCACTTCGTCCGCCGTCACCAGGAAGGCCGGTTGCGGATGCAGGAGTCGACCAAGCCCATCATCGCCGCGCTCAAGGGGGGCGTTATCGGCGGCGGGTGCGAACTCGCGCTCGCCGCCGATATTCGCATTTCGGACCGAACGCTGAAAATGGCGCTGCCGGAGATCCTGTACGGCGTGTTGCCCGACACCGGCGGCACACAGATGATGACCGCGCTGATCGGTCCGTCGCGCACCAAATATATGATCATGACCGGACGGCGGATCGACGCGGCGACCGCACTCGAATGGGGCGCGATCGACTTTCTCGTCGCGCCCGGGGAACTCGACGCGAAAGCGCTCGAGATCGCGCGCGACATCGCCGCCAAACCGCCGATCAACCTCGCGATGGCCAAGGAAATGGTCAATCTGATGCACGGCCCGACGATCCGCACCGGAACGCGCGCCGAACTCTACGCGCAAAGCTATCTCTTCAAGACCGACGATTATCAGGAAGCCCGCGCCGCGCACCGCGAGAAGCGCGCGCCCAGCTACAAAGGGAAATAGATGGCACTGCCTCCTCCCCCTCCGTCAGGCGCCAGCGCGCTGCCCGACGGAAGCTATGATGGTCAGGTCATCGCCATCACCGGCGGCGGCACCGGGCTCGGCAAAGGCATGGCCGTCGAGTTTGCCCGCCTCGGCGCAAAGGTTGCGGTGCTGAGCCGCAAGCCCGAGCATCTCGAAGCCGGGCTCGCGGCCATTCGTGCGGTCGGCGCCGAAGCAATCGCGGTGACCTGTGACGTACGCGACCCCGACGCGATCGCCAGGGCATTCGACGAGATCGAGGCGAAGATCGGCCCGGTCGACGTGCTCGTCAACAATGCCGCGGGGAACTTCCCCGCCCCCGCCGAGGAAATGACGCCGAACGGTTTTCGCACCGTGGTCGATATAGTCCTCAACGGCACCTATAATTGCAGCCGCGAGTTTGCGGTGCGTCGGCTGGCTGCCGGCCTGCCCGGGGCGATCCTCAACATCGGCGCTACCTACAGCTGGACCGGCGGCCCCGGCACTTCGCACAGCGCAGCCGCCAAGGCGGGCGTGACCAACCTGACCCAGAGCCTTGCGGTCGAATGGGCGCCCGACGGCATCCGCGTCAACTGCATCGCGCCCGGCCGCTTTCCCCACGAGGATCTGCCGGGTCATATGACGCGGCACCGCGAAGGCGAGCGCGGCGACAACACCATCCCCGGGATGCGCGTCGGCGAAGTGCGCGAGCTTGGCTGGGCCGCAACTTTCCTCTGCTCGCCCTATGCGGGTTACATCAGCGGACACACGCTGGTCGTCGACGCCGCCAACTGGCTGCGCCGGTCGCTCGTCATGCCCGAGTTCGTTCCCATCCGCGAACAATTCGGCAGGCGCGCAATGGAGAGCGGCAGCGCGAAGGAAGCGATAGCGCGGACACGCGGCGACCGGTCATGAGCGCCGATCCGCTTGTCCTGCGCCACGATGCCGACGGCATTGCCACGCTGACGCTGAACCGCCCCGACAAGCGGAACGCGGTGAACCGCGAGCTGTTTCGCCAGTTCCGTGGCCATGTCGGCGACATCGAGCAAGCCGGCGAGGATATCGGGCTGGTCGTGATCACCGGCGCCGGTGGACATTTCTGCGCGGGGCACGATCTGACATCGCCGCCGCACGCCGATGCACTCGGCTGGCTGCGGCAGGAGATGCTGATCCTCGAACGGCTGACCAGGCTGCGCCAGCCGGTTATCGCGAAGGTCCGGGGAAGCTGCTACACGGGCGGCCTCGAATTTGCGCTGGCGGCCGATTTCATCGTCTGCGGCACGAGCGCGCGCTTCGCCGACACGCATGGGAAATGGGGGCTCGTCCCGGGCTGGGGAATGTCGCAGCGGCTGCCGCGACGCATCGGCCAGGCAAAGGCGCTGGAAATGATGCTGACCTGCCAGCCCTATACCGGGGATGACGCGGCCGCGATGGGGCTCGCCAACTATTGCGTCCCCGACGAATTACTGGACGCCAGGGTTGCCGAACTCGCGGCGCTGATCCTCGGCAACAGTCGCCACAGCAACGCCGAGAACAAGCGGCTGGTCTATGAGACCGACGGGCTCGCACTCCACGCGGGACTCAGTCACGAACTGATGCGTAATGCGGGCTTCGACCCTGCGATGCGCGAGAAGGGCGAGCCGATCGGCGCCGCAAGGAGGCCCGGCTGATGGACATCGGTTTTTCGCCCGAAGAAATGCGCTTCCGCGAGGAATGTCGCGACTGGCTCCACGCCAACGTCCCGACCGACAAGCGTCCGCTCGATGCGGCCGACGCGATCGATTTCGACAAGGCGTGGCAACGGCGGCTGTTCGATGCGGGCTGGGCCGGCATCAACTGGCCGGCCGAATATGGCGGCCGCGGTTTGTCGATCGTCCAGCAGGTCATCTGGCTGGAAGAATATGCAAAGGCTCACGCGCCCTGGATCGGCGCCAATTTCGTCGGCATCAACCATGGCGGGCCGACGCTGATCATCAACGCAAGCGAGGAGCAGAAGGCCTGGCACCTGCCCCGCATCCTGAAAGGCGAAGCGATCTGGTGTCAGGGCTTCTCCGAACCGGGCGCAGGATCGGATCTTGCGGGCATCAAGACCCGGGCGCGCATCGACGGCGACGAACTGGTCATCAACGGTTCCAAGATCTGGACGAGCTTTGCGCATGTCGCCGACTGGCAGGAACTGGTCGTGCGCACCGAGGAGGGTTCGCGGCGGCATACCGGGCTGAGCTGGGTCATCTGCGACATGCACGCGCCCGGGATCACGATCCGGCCGATCCGCAAGATGTCGGGCATGGTCGAGTTTGCAGAGGTCTTCTACGATGATGTCCGTGTGCCTCTGGCCAATGTCGTCGGCGGGCTCGGCAACGGATGGAAAGTTGCGATGTCGACGCTGAGCTTCGAGCGCGGCACCGGCTTCATCGCCGACCAGGTCAGGCAAAGCCAGGAGATCGGGGAGCTGATCGCCGCGGCGCGCGCGAACGGCATGATCAGCGATGATCGTATCGCCGATCAGCTGGCGCAGATGCGCGCCGAGGTCGCAGCGGTGCGCGCGATGACCTATCGCAATATCTCCGAAGTCGTCCGCACCGGACAGCCCGGCCCCGAAGCATCGGTGATCCGGCTGTTCACATCCGAACTTGGCCAACGGCTCGACCGTATGGCGGTGCGGCTGAAGGGCGCCGACATCCTCGATTTCCAATATGGCGACGACGATGCGGTCGGCGAATATTTGCGCGGCTTCGCAGCGACGATCGCCGGCGGCAGCGCCCAGATCCAGCGCGACATCATCGGCGAGCGGCTGCTCGGCCTTCCAAAGTCGCGATGAACGCGCCGCGGTCAGCGCGCCCCGGCGCAGGCCGGGGCCCAGGAGCGAAGAACTCTGCATGGATCTGACCCCGAACGACGAACAGCTTGCCTTCCGGACCGCGACCGCCGACTGGTGCCGCGACAATATGCCGCTCGAAGAGGCGCGATCGCGCCCCGCCGCGCTCTGGACGCAGCTTGAGGCGATGGGCTGGGTCGGCATGACCGCTCCGGGCATGGATCTTGATCATGCGACCGAAGCGCTCGTCTTCGCCGAACTCGGGCGCTTTCTGGCGCCGGTCGCCCTGCTGTCGGGCGCGGTCGCGGCGCGCTGGGCACGCAGCGACGGGAAGGTGGCGCTTGCCCTTCCGACGGATGGTTATGTGCGCGTCTTCGATAGCGACGAGAGCACTCGCGCGCTCGGACTGTTCGGCAGTGACGTGCGCCATTTCGCCATCGACGGAACGACGTCATCGACGCCTTCGCTCGATCAGTCCGCAACGATCGCGCGGATGGCCATGCCGACCGCTTCCGAGACGGTCGGCGATCCGCACGCAGCGCTCCACCTCCAGCTACTTGCGGCCGCCTTTGGTGTCGGCTGCGCCGACGCCGCGCGCGATATGGCGGCGGATTACGCCAGGATGCGCGAGCAGTTCGAGCGGCCTATCGGCTGGTTCCAGGCGATCAAGCATATGTGTGCCGACATGGCCGTCCGCAGCGCTGCGGCGCGATCGCAGCTTTATTACGCCGCCTGCGCGCTCGATGCCGGGGGCAGCGACGCGGGCTTCCATGTCGCGGCCGCGAAGCGGCTTGCCGATCAGGCGGCGCTCGACAATGGCCGCGCCAACATCCAGATTCACGGGGGTATCGGGATGACCGACGAAGCCTATCCCCACTTCTGCCTGAAGCGCGCGCATCTGTTGCAATTCATCGCGCCCGCCGACGGTGCAACGCTGCTCGCGGCTTGAGCCATGTCACCCGTCGACGATGGCCTGGAATTCGGCTTCCAGCCATTGCCGGAGGCGCGGTTCGACCGGCCCCGCGAATTCGGCAAGCGGCAGCTGGTCGCGATAGGCGAAGAAGCCGAGCGAAACGATCATGAAGCGCGCGGCCTTCACGTCGGCACTTTCACCCCCGAACCAGTGCTTCAGCGGTTCGAACACGCGGTCGCGGAGCAACCGCTGCGCCACACCCCGCGCCTCGCTGTCCGAGACCGCGCCGAACAGCATCGGCAAGGGGCTGATACGCCCGCCTTCGTCGGCAAAGCGCGCGACGATCATCCGGCCGAATTCGGCTTTGGGCAAGTCGGTCATCAGCCGTGCGTCGAGCGCGGCATCGAGTGCGGCCTCGAACAATTTGAGCTTCCCGCCAAAATAGCGGCTGACGAGCGAGGGGTTGACACCCGCGCGCGCGGTGATGTCGCGCACGCCCGCTTCGGGAAAACCCTTCTCGGCGAAAATTTGCTGTGCAGCATGAAGGATGGCGGACCGCGTCCGGTCGGCATCGCGTGTCGGTGCATCGATCGTCGTCATCGCAATTCCTCCCCGTTGACTCGACATGTAAACCATCGTTTACTTTGGTCAAGAGGAGAGGATTCATGACCGAGTCGCAGGCGCCGGCGCGTTCGCCGGTCTTCGAGTTCGACTATATCGCCGACCCCGGTGTGCTCGCCGATTGCCATGATCGATATTGGGAATTGAAGGAGACGGCGCCGCCGGTCTTCTGGACCAACGCGCATGGTGGTCACTGGGTCTGCAACACGGGCGCGACGGTGCAGCATGTCGTCCGGCACCCGGAGATTTTCTCGAGCCGCTATCTGTCGATCCCGCCCAATCCCGACCAGCCGAAGATGATTCCGGAGATGCTCGATCCGCCCGAACACCGGCCGTATCGCCAGATGCTGCGCCCCTTCTTTGAATCGAAAGCGATCGAGCCGCTCGACGCACGGATTTCTGCGTGGACCGAACAGTTGCTGGACGAGATTGCGGACAAGGGCGAATGCGATTTCGTCGCCTCGATCGCGTCGCGCCTGCCGGTAGCGGTGTTCATGGAGCTGTTCGGCTTCCCGATGGAAAAGTTCGACGAGTTTCGCCATCTCGTCACCGATTTTTTCAGTTCGCGCGCCAGCCCGCCCCAGCGCAACGCGCTCGCGCAGCAGATACTCGGCCATCTCGCCGCGCTGATCCGGCAGCGTATAGCCGAGCCGCGCGACGACATGATTTCGAAGATCATCGCCAGCGACATCGAAGGCCGCAAGCTGACCTTCGAAGAGCTGATGTCGATCGGTTTCCTGATGTTCCTTGCCGGGCTCGACACAGTGACCAACGCAATGAGTTTCGGCATGCGCCACCTCGCGCATGACGGAAAGCTCCGCCAGCGGGCGATCGACGATCCCGCCGTGGTCCCAAACATGGTCGAGGAGTTGCTGCGCCGCTATGCGTTCGTCGCGACGCCGCGCTATGTCGTCGAGGACACCGAACTCGGCGGCGCGCGGCTGCGCGCGGGCGATTGCATCCTTGCGCCGCTGCCGCTGGTCGGCTGGGACGAAGCCCTCACCGAAGATCCCAAAACCGTGTCGGTCGAACGGCAATTCTATCGCCACGCCGCGTTCGGGTCGGGCATTCACACCTGCCTTGGTCTCCATCTCGCGCGCATGGAACTGATCATCTTCTACCGCGCCTGGTTCGGCCGAATCGGGCATTTCCGTCAGGTCGCCAGGGGCGACGAGAGCTGCCGCGGCGGCAGCGTGATGGCGCTCGAGCATCTGCATCTGGCGTGGGAGTGACGACGATGGATCAAGCCTTGCACATGCTCATGGTGCCCGCAGGCAACATGGCGACCTTGCGCAAATTCTACATCGACGATCTCGGCTGGCAGCCCTGGGGACCCGAGATGCCGGGATCCTTCATGCTGCGCGCCGGGACGGCGGTGATCGTCTTTGTGCCGCGCGACTATCTGGCGGCTGAAAGCGGCATCGACCTGTCGGCCACGCCGCGCGCGGTCAACGCGATCTTCGTCGAGACCAAGGCCGACGTCGATGCGCAATTCGCCGAAGCGATCGCCGCCGGCGCCACGGTCACCAGCCCGATCCGCGACCGCGATGGCGGCCTCTATTCGGGCTATTTCGCCGACCCCGAGGGCAATGGCTGGGAAATAGTCTGGAGCCCGGTGATGCGACCGGGCGCCGATGGCGGGCTCGTGCTCGCCTTGCCCGAGACCTACTGAAAACGGAGAGGATAAGATCATGGCAAGCGCAGCACCCGCGGTGCATCTGCATCTGGGGCACGAACAGAGGTCGAGCGGCAGCGGCGGAACGCATCCGCACCTGCACCCCGTCAGCCAGCAGACGCAGGCCGACATCCCGCTCGCCGGGGCGAAAGAGGTCGAGGAGGCGGTCGCCAAGGCCGCGGCTGTGCAGGAGGAGTGGCGGCGCACGCGTCCGGAGGTCCGGCGTGACATATTGAACCGCCTTGCCGACCTGCTCGAGGCGAACAAGAGGCGGCTCGCCGAAATGGCGGCGCTCGACGGCGGGACGACGCTGATGGTCGGCGAGCGCGGGGTCGACACGGCGGTCGGCTGGACCCGCTATTACGCCGGCTGGTGCGACAAGATGTCGGGCGAGCTTCTCTCGACCTTCGATACGCGCGGCGAGCTCAGCTATACCGTACCCGAGCCGATCGGGATCGTCGGCATCATCATCACCTGGAACGGCCCGCTGATCTCGCTCGGGATGAAGGTTACGGCGGCGCTTGCGGCGGGCAATTGCGTGATCTGCAAACCTGCCGAGATCACGCCTTTCGCTCCCGAGCTGTTCGCGCAACTGTGCCGGGAGGCGGGCGTGCCCGACGGGGTGCTGTCGATCCTGCCCGGCAATGCCGACTGCGGCGAGGCGATCGTGCGGCACAAGAAGATCCGCAAGATCAGCTTCACGGGTGGCCCTATCACGGCCCGCAAGATTCTCGCCGCTTGTGCGGAAGAGATCAAGCCGTCGGTCATGGAGCTGGGCGGCAAGTCGGCAAGCCTCGTCTTTCCCGACTGCGACATCCAGGCCGCGGCCGAGCGGGCGGTATTCTGGACCGTCGGCTGTCTCTCGGGTCAGGGCTGCGCACTGCCGACGCGCCAGCTTGTCCACGCCGATATCTATGACGACTTCGTCGCGCGGCTCAAGGCGATCATCGGGCAGTTCAAGGTCGGTGACCCGATGGACCCGACCGTCGCGGTCGGCCCGGTGATCAACAGGGCCGCCGTCGACCGCATCCTCGGGATGTTCGAGCGCGCGAAGGCCGACAACGCCTGCACCTTCGAACTCGGCGGCGGACGCTGCGGCGGCGAGCTTGCGGACGGCAATTTCATCGAGCCGACGCTGATCACCGACGCCAACCCGGACCATGAGATCAGCCAGGTCGAGATCTTCGGGCCGGCGGTCGTGGTGATGAAATTCCACGACGAGGATGAGGCCGTCGCGATCGCCAACAACAGCGACTATGGCCTCGCCGCCTATATCCAGTCGAACGATCTGCAGCGCGTCCACCGTTTGTCGGAACGCCTGAATGCGGGCGGCGTCTATAACAACGGCGGCTTCCAGATCAATCCGCACACACCGTTCGGCGGCATCGGCATCTCCGGCTTCGGCAAGGAAGGCGGCAAGGCCGGGATCGACGAGTTCGTTCACTACAAGACCGTCACGATCGGCGTCGGCGCTCCCATCTTCCCCAGGCAGGACGCATGATCATGGCCGATTTCACCAACGAGCAATTCCGCCTCGACGGCAAGGTCGCGATCGTCACCGGAGCGGGCGGGCGCGGGAACAGCATCGGCCGCGCCTACGCGGTCGGCCTCGCCAATGCGGGGGCGAGCGTCGTCGTCGCCGATCTCGACAGGGAAGGTGCCGGGCGCGTCGCAAAGGAAATCGGCGACGCAGGCGGACAGGCGATCGCGGTGCAGGTCGACATCGCCGACGAAGCGTCGGTCGCGGCGATGATGGAGACCACGAGCAAGGCTTTCGGCGGGCTCGACATCCTCGTGAACAATGCCGCGCTGATGGTCGAGGCGGTCGGAACGCCGGCGATCCAGACGAGCATCGCCGACTTCGACAGGCTGATGCGGGTCAATCTGACCGGCGCGCTGATCTGCTCGAAGGCCGCGGTGCCGCTGTTCCAGGCGCGGGGCGGCGGCAAGATCGTCAACCAGCTTTCGGCGGGCGGTTTCCCCGCGCAAACGCCCTATGGCATCAGCAAGGTCGCGCTGCTGGGCCTCACGACGACACTCGCAACCGAGCTTGGGCGGATGAACGTCAACGTCAACGCAATCGCGCCGGGAATGACGATGTCGGACGCCGGCAAGGCGCTGACACCCGACGAAAGCCCCTTTGTCCAGGCGGCGATGGCGCGCGTCGTGAAGCAGCCGCGCGGAGAGCCGCAGGATCTGGTGGGCGCGTTGCTGCTGCTTTGCTCACCGGCGGGCGACTGGATCACCGGCCAGTCGCTGAATGTCGATGGCGGCTTCATCATGCGGAACTGAGCGGGCGCAAGTGCCGCTCAGGGGTGGAGCGAGTCGACGGTCCGTTCGCCCTCGCCGCGCGCCGCCCAGGTCTCGTTGGCATTGCGAAGGTGCAGGCGCCAGTGCGACACCGCGCCTTCGACGTCGCCCGCCTCGATCAGGCTGACCAGCTTTTCGAAGGACTTGAAGCCGGCGCGAAGACTCTTCGACTTGTCCTCATTGGTCCGCGGGTGGCGGCGCTGATAGTCATTCTGGTGATGGCGTCCAAGGTTGAGCAGCATCCGGTTCATGAAGCTCAGCGTCTTGTTTCCCGTCGCCTCGACCAGCGTCTGATGGAACAGCGAGACATTGTCGACAAAGGTTGCATAGTCCCCGGTCCTGAGCATCTCGTCGAGTTCGGCGAGGGTTTGCTTGAGCCGCGCGAAACCAGGCGTCTCTCCCTTGGCCGTCGCGAGCCACCGCACAACGGTCGGTTCGATCGCAAGCCGCGCCGCATAAAGATCCGCGATCGTCGTCCCCTGCGATTCCAGCACATAGCCGGCATAGCGCGAGACGAGGTCGGTCGACGGACGGTGCACGCGCGCGCCGCTGCGCGAGCCGCGCACCACCGAGATCAGGTTTTCGGCCTCGAGGATACGGAACGCCTCGCGCAATGTGGGCCGCGAAATGCCGAGCGTCGCCATCAGCGTCCCTTCGGGAGGCAGCGAATCCCCCTCGTTCAGCTCACCCCGGACGATCTGGGCCCGGATCTGGTCGGCGACCAGTTCCGAGGTTTTCGGTACGCGGATGCGCGAAGCGCCATTCTCCATCTGCAAATTCTTGCCCCTGTCCGGACGATGTCACATGTGTTTCAACTCTGCTTCGTCATTAGGGCGTACGGTACGATCCCGCAACGCCGCGTCAAAAGGCTTCGCCTGGCCACCGAAGGACAGCCCTTCATTGAGTGTCCACCTGTCATTCCGTCCCCGCACCCAGCCCGACGAGGCCCAGGTACCGCCATCGACCGGCAACATGACCCCGGTGACATAGCTCGCCATCGCGCTCGAGAGGAAGACCGCTGCATCGCCGCATTCCATGTCGACGCCCTCGCGCCCCAGAGGAATGAGACGGTTCATCGCATCAATCTCTTCGGCGCTATGCCGTTTCCAGGTCGCGGGATCGACGGGACCGGCACGATTGCCCTGATTGCCCGGGGTCACGGTATGATCGGGTGCGATGCAGTTGGCGCGGATAGCATGCCCCGACAATTCGATCGCGATCGACTTGGTAAAGCTCAGCATCCCCGCCTTGCACGCCGCGTAAACCGCAAAATTGGGTGCAGCGCGGCTCGCCTCGATACTCGCGACATTGACGATCGATCCGCCCCGACCGCCCGCGACCATATGCTTCGCCGCAGCCTGCGTCGCGACAAGCATCGACATCAGGTTGATGTCGATATGCTTGCGCATGCTCCGCTCGCTCTGTTCGAGGAATGGCCGCGCCGACACGCCGCCGGCGTTGTTGACCAGAATATCGAGCCGGCCAAATTCAGCTGCTGCTCGGTCGATCGCGGCGCGCAGGGCATCGCCATCCATCACGTCGCCCGGGATGGCGAGCGCGCGGGTTCCGGCCTCGCCGACCCGCCCGGCGGCCTCTTCGGCGCGTTCCGGAAAAATATCGTAAATCGCGACGTCAGCACCCGCTTCGGCGAGCCGGATCGCGATCGCGCGCCCTATCCCGCCCCCTCCTCCGGTGACGAACGCCACCTGTCCGTCGAGGCGGATGCGCTCAGTCATCGAGGGCGATGCCGATCACTGCGCCAGTGATGTAAGCGGCATAGTCGCTGGCCAGATAGGCTGCGAGATAGCCCAGCGTTTTGCCCGTCTCGCGCGTGAGGACGCTGTTCACGCGAATGCCGTCGCGCGCCCACTCGACGCCCAATGTCTTGGTGAGATTGCCAAGCGCACCCGCAGCGGCGGCCTGATCGGCGCCGGACGCCTGTTCGGGGGCGCCGATGAAGAGCACGACCCCGCCCTGCCCGCGCGCGCGGCAGCTCGCGGCGAAATCCTTCGCGCCCAGGAAACGCTGGTCGAGACCCGCGCCAAGGCTGGCGCGCCACTCTTCATGGGTCAGTTCGTGTGCCGCCTTGGCGGGGGGTGGCGGAGCGACATGCACCCAGATATCGGCCCCGTCATCGGCAAGGGTCGCGCCCGCCGCCTCGAACGCGGCGATGATCGCGGGGCTGTCGCCATCGATCCGCGCGCGCTTGCCCGCCAGCCAGCTGCTCATTTCCACCCCCATGGCCCGTCGGCGCGCTCGCGCGGCGGCACATAGTCAGGCATGATCAGCGACCGGCGCAGGCTCTCGCCGCCGTCTTGCACGATTACCTGGCCCGTCATCGCGCCGAACAGCGGGATGCAGGTCATCGCCGAGAGCCAGCCGAATTCCCGGATACTGCCGGTGCGGCCCGCGGGAATCATATTCTGGAGCGACTCGACGCCCCCTTCGCTGCGACCCGAAACCGACGCTTCATGCGGGAAAAAGCCGGCGGCGACGGCGTTGACGCGAATGCCATATGGCGCCCAGTCGGCCGCCATCTTCTTCGTCATCGTTGCCTGCGCCGTCTTCGCGGCGGCGCTGTGGGCGTCGCCGGGAAAGCCGGTCCATATATATTGCGCGCTGTTGTTGACGATCGCCCCGCCCTTTCCGGCCGTGATGCGGCGGCGGGCATATTCGGCCGAACAGAGGAAGGTGCCGTCGATCGCGATGCGGGTAACCGCGTTCCACGCATTGGGCGAAATATCCTCGGCGAGCACCGGGAAATTGGCGCCGGCATTGTTTGCTAGCAGCGCGACCGGACCGAGCGCATCCTCGATCTCGTCGAAGGCGGCGGCGACGAATTCGGGCTCGCGCACGTCGCAACTTGTTGCATGGGTGCGGGCGCCGAGCGCGGCAATCTGCGCCGCACCTTCCTGCGCGCGCTCAAGGCTGCGGCCCATCACGGCAACATCGGCGCCGCCCTGCGCGAAGGCTTTGGCCATTGCAAGCCCCATGCCCGAGCCACCGCCGGTGACGAGCACCACTTGCCTGGCGAAGATGTCGGACGGATAGGGCGGCGTGTCGAACGGCGGCGGTTTCGCCACGATATGATGAGCCGGTACAGCCATAATCTCTCCCTGCACACAGGGTTGCGCCTTGGCCCGGCGCGTGTCAAGACATGACTAACTAGGTTATATATCAAGAGTTCGGGCTGGAGCTTTGTGACAATGGCTGATCTTGCCGCAGACCGTGACGCAATCCGCGATCTCCTCGCGCACTATACCTATAATGGTGACCGCGGCCGCCTCGACGAGATGACTGCCTGCTTCGCCGACGACGGCGTGCTCGAATACCCCGGCCACGCGCCGCAGGGACCGGCTGCCATCAGGGCGGCGCTCTCGTCCGGAGCCCGCGATCCCCGCCTGACCTTCGTGCGGCACCACATCACCAATCCGCTGATCCGCGTCGATGGCGATAGCGCGAGCGCGCGCAGCTATTTTACGGTCCACAGCAATTTCGGGCCGGACCATAGCGGCACTTATGACGACAGGCTCGTCCGCACAGCCGAAGGATGGCGCTTTGCCCGTCGCCGCGTGCGCATCGACTGGCAGACCGAAAAGTCGCTGTTCGCGAAGATGGTGACGCGATGAGATATTGACACCATAGTGTCAATTTGACATCATCGTGTCATGTCCGAGCGTTTCACCGAATTCGAACGATTCGCCGATGAGGTGGCGCGGCTGCGGGGGCGAATGCGCGCGCTCTATGCTGATACCCGCAGCGCCAGCGGGCTCGCCGAGATGGAGCTGACGGTGCTGACAGCAGTCGTGAACGCCGCGGCGCCGCCGACCGTCGCGCAGATCGGCCGCAGCCTTGGCCATCCGCGGCAAGTCGTGCAGCGCGCAGCGAATCGGCTCGCCGAGCTGGGGCTCGTCGCTTTCGGCGATAATCCCGATCACAAGCGCGCCTCGCTGATCGTGGCGACCGATGCGGGTCGCGGCTTGAAAGCGGCGGATCACGACCGCGCACAGGCAATCACCCGAGCCGTCGTCGACCGCGTGGGCAGCAAGGCCTTCGCCGATGCCGCTGAACGGATGCATGCAATACGCGGCGAAATCGAGGCCTGGCTACGGGAACGCGACGGATGAGCGACGATATCAGGACCCTCGCCGATCCCGAACGGCTGACCGCGTGGCTCGACGCCAACATCCCCGCGCTCGGAAACGGCCCGCTCGCCGTCGGGAAGATCCACGGCGGCACCTCAAACGTGATCCTGTCGCTGAACCGCGGCGGCCGGACGCTGATCCTCCGCCGCCCGCCCGCCGTGCCGCCGCCGGGAAGCGATAAGAGCGTGCTACGCGAAGCGCGCGTGCTCACGGCGCTGAACGGAACGGACGTGCCACACCCGACCTGTCACGGCAGTTGCGCCGACCCCGATGTGATCGGCGCGCCTTTCTATGTCATGGATCTTGTCGAGGGCTGGCCCGCCGATCTCGCCGGCGGCAATATCCACGACCGCCCGCCCTTCGACAAGCCGCCGCACGCGCGCGAGGTGCCCCTTGCGATGGTCGATGGACTGATCGCGCTCGCAAACGTCGATTATCGGGCAGTGGGGCTCGAGGATTTCGGGCGCCCCGATAATTTCCTCGAACGCCAGGTCGACCGCTGGGAAGGCCAGATCCGAAGCTACAAGCAGCTTTATGATTTCGAATGGCGCGAATTGCCCGGCTATGCGCTCGCGCGCGACTGGCTGCGCGCCAACAAGCCTGACGATTTCCGTCCCGGCATCATTCACGGCGACGTCGGCACGCCGAACGCGCTCTTCACGTTCGACCCGCCATGCCGGTTGACCGCGCTGATCGATTGGGAGCTGTCGACAATCGCCGACCCGATGCTCGATCTCGCCTGGTTCTGCAACGGCATATGTGACGACCGATTCCCCGGCCATGTGCCTGAAAAAGCACTCTATAATGTCATGGACTGGCCGACGCGGCAGGAGTTGATGGCGCATTATGCCGCGGGCACCGGGCGCAGCATGGCCAGCTTCGACTATTATCTGGTTCTCGCGATGTTCAAGGGCGGCTGCATCCTCGAATATAAGGTCGCGCAGGCCGCCAAGGGCATTTTGAGCGCCGAGACCGGGCGCTTCTTCGACCGGCTGGTCCGCGGAAATTTCGCCGAAGCCGAAAAACTCATCCGCCTGATCGGGTGAGCCACCCCCTTCGTCACCCCGGCGAAGGCCGGGGTCTCGACGTCGCGGAAAACAGATAGCGAGAAATCCCGGCCTGCGCCGGGATGACGAGGAGCAGATATGATCGATTTCCGCGTCGAACCCGAATTGCAGGCAAAGCTTGACTGGATGGCGACATTCGTCCGCGAGCAATGCGAGCCGATGGACATGCTCTTTCCCGGTCACGGCGCCCCCTATGATGTGGCGAACCGGGAAGCGCGCGCGTACCTGGCGCCGCTGCAGGAACAGGTGAAGGCGCAGGGCCTCTGGGCATGCCACCTCGGCGCCGAGCTCGGCGGGCCGGGTTGCGGCCAGCTCACGCTCGCGCTGATGAACGAAATCCTCGGACGCAGCTATTGGGCGCCAACGGTGTTCGGCACCGCCGCCCCCGATACCGGCAACAGCGAGATTCTCGCGATGTTCGGGACAGGGGAGCAGAAGGCGAAATATCTCCAGCCGCTGATGGACGGGACGATCGTCTCGACTTTTTCGATGACCGAACCACAGGCGGGTGCTGACCCGAAGGAATTCACCTGCCGCGCGTGGCGCGAGGGCGACGAGTGGGTGATCGACGGCGAAAAATGGTTCTCGTCGAACGCACGCTTTGCGGCCTTCCTGATCGTGATGGCGGTGACCAACCCCGAGAACCCGCCGCATGCGCGCATGTCGATGCTGATTGTCCCCACCGACACGCCGGGGGTCGAGTTCATCCGCCATTCGCAAACGATGGGCGACAGCAAGGGAAAGGACGACGGCACCCACGCCTATATCCGCTACAACAAGGTACGCGTGCCGCTGGACGCGATGCTCGGCGGTCCCGGCGAGGGGTTCAAGGTCGCGCAGGCGCGGCTCGGCGGCGGACGTGTCCATCATGCGATGCGTACTGTCGGCAAGTGCCAGCGCGCGATCGACATGATGCTCGAGCGAGCGGTGTCGCGCCGAACGCAGGGCAAGCAGCTCAGCGAACATCAGTTCGTGCAGGGTGCGATCGCGGACTCGATCATCGAACTCGAGCAATTTCGCCTGCTGGTGCTGAAAACGGCGTGGATCATCGATAACGAACCGCACGGCGCCGCGCGGACGCATATCGCGATGTGCAAGGTGCAGATGGCAAAGGTTTATCACGACATCGTTCAGCGGGCCATCCAGATCCACGGCAGCCTCGGCATGACGCTCGAACTGCCGCTCGCAGACATGTGGATGGGCCTCCCCGCGCTGGCGCTCGCCGACGGACCCACCGAAGTGCACAAGGTGCAGGTCGCCAAGGCCTATCTCAAATATGCGAAACCCGCGCCCGGCCTGTTTCCGAGCGAGCATATTCCGACGCGCCTGGCCGCGCTCGGGCAAAGGAGCGCCGCATGACCCCCGATCCGCTGTTCGATTTCACCGGCAAGGTCGCGCTCGTCACTGGCGGATCGCGCGGGCTCGGCTATCATATGGTGAGGGCGCTCGCCGAGCGCGGCGCCGACGTGATCGTCGCGAGCCGGAAGGTCGAGAATTGCGAGGCGGTCGCCGCGGAATGCCGCGCGCTCGGCCGCAAGGCGATGGCCCATGGGGTGCATTGCGGCCGCTGGGACGAGATCGACGGGCTGATTGCCGCGGCATACGTCGGGTTCGGCCGCGTCGACATACTGCTCAACAATGCCGGCATGTCGCCCGCCTGCCCCAGCCACGAGATGCCCGAAAACCTGTTCGATTCGGTGATGAACCTGAATTTCAAGGGCCCCTTCCGCCTTGCGAGCCAGGTCGCGCACCGGATGGCCGGAGGCGACGGCGGCTGCATCATCAATATCAGCTCGACCGGCGCGTTGATGGCGCTGCCGATGGTCATACCCTATGGTTCCGCGAAGGCCGCGCTCAATGCGATGACGGTGTCGCTGAGCCGTGAATATGCACCCAAGGTGCGGGTGAACACGATCAGCCCCGGCCCCTTCCTGACCGACATCGCCGACGCCTGGGACGAGAGGAAGCGCGAGACGCAGCCGGTCGCGCTCGGCCGGCCGGGACGCCCCGAAGAGATTGTGACGGCCGCGCTGATGCTCGCAAGCCCGGCATCCTCCTATACCACCGGCGCGTTGGTACGCGTCGATGGCGGGCAGCGTTAGCGACGAAAGCCCGCCAGCCGTTGGTCGATAATCGCTTCCGCCTCCGCGATAATCCGGTCGATCAGTTCCTGACAGGTCGGAATGTCGTGGATCAGCCCCTGGATCATACCCGCCCAGAAGACGCCCTTGCTGAGGTCGCCGGTCCGGAGCAGTTCGCGACCCGCGGTGCCCGCGACGAGTTCCTGGACGTCGCCGAATTTCGCATCGGGCTGCGACAGCCGGCGGACGACCTCTTCGCTGACCTCGCTCCTGCCCACGCGCGCGGTGTTCTTGAAATTGCGGAAGATCAGGAAGCTGCCGCGCTCGTCATTGTCGATATAGGCCTGCTTCACATTGTCGTGGACCGGCGCTTCCCTCGTGGCGCAAAAGCGCGTCCCCATGTTGATCCCCTCGGCCCCCAGCGACAGCGCCGCGACAAGCCCGCGACCGTCGCCGAAGCCCCCGCTCGCGAGCATCGGGATCTTCACCCTGTCGGCAGCCGCCGGGATCAGGATCAGCCCCGGCACATCGTCCTCACCGGGATGGCCGGCGCACTCGAACCCGTCGATCGAGATGATGTCGCATCCCGCCTTTTCAGCCGACAGCGCGTGGCGGACGGCGGTGCATTTGTGCAGGATCGTAACCCCGTGCGGTTTCACGCGCGCCCAGATTTCGCGCACCGCCGGAGTGCCGGCGGTTTCCATGATCTTGACCCCGCTTTCGGTCACCGCGTCGGCATAGGCGTTATAGTCGGGCGAATTGATCGTGGGAAATACCGTCAGGTTCACGCCGAACGGCTTGTCGGTCAGCGACCGGCAGCGCTCGATCTCGTCGCGCAGCGCCTCCGGGCTCGGCTGCGTCAGCGCGGTAATGATGCCGAGGCCGCCCGCGTTTGACACAGCGCTCGCCATGTCGGCGGTCCCCACCGCCTGCATCCCGCCTTGGACAATGGGGTGTTCGATCCCCAGCATTTCGGTAATCCGCGTCCTGAAAGCCATCGCCTGCTCCTTTGATACTTATATTACCTAGTTATACTTCTATAACAGCATAGACAAGAGGAAGCCATGACCGAAACCACCAGATTGCGCGCAGTGATCGCCGACGAACTCGGACCGCCAGGCAATTACGCGGTGGTCGAGCGTGATCCGGGCGAACCGTCACCGACGCAGGTGCGGATCGCAATCAAGGCGACAGGCATCAGCTTCGTCGATGTGCTGACCGCTGCCGGCGGCTATCAGGTGAAGCCGCCCGTCCCCTTCGTTCCCGGTAGCGAATGCGCAGGAATCGTCGAGGCGGTCGGAGCGGAGGTTCAGGGGCTGACGGTGGGCGACAAGGTCGTCGCGAGCGGATGGGGCGGGCTCTTCGCCGACGCGGTGAACCTGCCCGCGCGCACGGTACGCAAGATGCCCGAAGCGCTGTCGTTCGAGGAAGCGGCGGTGTTTCCCGTGAGCTATGCCACGGCATGGCACGCGCTCGTCGACCGCGCGAAACTGCAGGCGGGCGAGACATTGCTCGTTCTCGGGGCAGGCGGCGCGACAGGCTATGCTGCGGTGCAGATCGGCAAGCATATCGGCGCACGCGTGATTGCCTCGGCCTCGGGCGAAGCGAAGCGCGCACTCGCGGTTGCCGGCGGAGCCGATACGGCAATCGACGCGCGCGAGGAAGATTGGCGTGGTGCAGTGAAGACTGCCAACGGCGACAAGGGCGTCGATGTCGTCTTTGACCCCGTCGGTGGCGACGCGACCGAACCGGCATTCCGCTCGCTCGCGTGGAACGGTCGGCATCTGGTGATCGGCTTTCCGGCCGGCATCGCAGCGCTGCGCACCAATCTGCCGCTGCTGAAGGGAGCCAGCCTGATCGGCGTCGACATCCGCCAGTTCGGCATCTTCGAGCCTGAAAAAAGCGCCGCGAACCGCGATATGATCTTCGCACTGGCGGCCCGGGGACAGCTGCGTCCGGCGATCGCCCGAACCTATCCGCTCACCGAATTCCGCGAGGCGATGGAGGCGGCGGCCGCGGGGAAGAGCGCCGGCCGGATTGTCCTGACCATGGTCTAGGCCCAGCCGGCAGTTCGACTGGCGAGACGCGCACGCCAATCGGGCAACGCGGGCAAGGCGTCGAAATCCGCACGCAAGCGCGCGACCAGGTCCGCAACGGGTTCGACGCGGTCGATCAGTCCGACGCTCTGCCCCGCGCTCCAGATGTCGCGCCAGGGCACGACACCCTCGGGCATTGGTGAACGGACGTCGGGCAAAGCCTTCGCGTCGAGCCCGACCGCCTCGATCGATTGCCGCATCCAGTGCGCGGGCACACCGTTCATTGCGGCCGAGACGACGATATCGTCGGCCCCGACGAAAGGGATCATCGCGCGATGCCCGTCGACCACGCCGCTTTCCGGCGTCGCGATGAAGCGCGTGCCCATACAGGCAATATCGCCGCCGAGCGCGAGCGCGGCCGCGATGCCGTGCACGTCGGCGATACCGCCCGCGACGATCAACAGGCCGTCGAACATCCGCCGGACGGCCGGTACGAACGCCATCGGAGTGAGGAAACCGGTATGCCCCCCTGCGCCCGCGCAAGTGAGCATCAGCCCGTCCGCGCCGGCGGCAATCGCCTTTTCCGCATGCTTCATCGTCGTGACATCGTGGACGACCCGCCCGCCCCAGCCGTGCACACGCGCCACAAGCGCCGACGGATCGCCGAGGCTCGAAAGGACAAGCGGGACGCAGTAGCGTTCGAGCAGGTCGAGCCTTTCGGCGCCCGCGGGGTCGCGACCCCAGCGCGCAGGCATGTTGACGATCGGCGGTGCCCCGCCAACGTCCGCGAGCGCGACGAGATAGTCCCCGAATATCCCGGACGGCGTGATCGTCCCGCCCTGCCAGCCGCCGATCACGCCTGCGCGGCAACAGGCGGTCGCGAGCGGCACCGACGAGGCGAAGCTCATTGGCGCGCACATCAGCGGCAGCGCCAGATTGGAAAACATGCCCGTCAGGCCGTCGCCTTCAGCGCATCGAGCACGCGGACGAAATGCGCCGGATTCCATACATCCTGATCCTCTCCCCAGCCGATCCCGCCGTCAATGTCCCAGCGCATCAGCTGGTTCACGCCGTATCCGGCCTCGCTCATCGTGCTGACGACAAAGCCTTCGCTCACCATTTCGCGGCCATGTTCGTCGATCAGTTCGACTTGCATATGCGTGCTCCAGCCGGTTTTCGGGCTCCTGAAAACGCGCATTCGCGACCGCACGGTATCGAGGCTGCCGAAACTGCCGTCGCGGCGGATCCAGCCGGCGTTCATCGGCGACCATCCTTCGGCATCGCCGTCCTGCACGCGCGCGAAGCCGAGGAAGCCCGTGCCGTCGCGCCTGTGGCCGAAAATATACTGGATGCGGCCGCGCCCGCGCTCGCGCTCGATCTCGCGCCAGCGCACACCCCCAGGATGCTTCACCCGGTCGAGATCGCTCGCATAGGCTTTGGGGCTCGCGGCATAGGGTCCGCCGCGCGGCCCCCAGGTGCGGTCGCGCACGCCGATGCCATCGATGCGGATCTTCTCGCCGCGCAGCGTCATCCAGCCCTCGACATGGCCGAGCTGGTCGTAGTGCGGCGTCGCCATGAATGGCGGCTTGCCCGGCGGGAAACGGTGCGGCGGATGCAGCCCCGTGTGGATGAAATCGAGCGCGAAGCCGCGCGCGGGGTCGTCATATTGCAATCGATATTTCATTCCCGGTTCGAGCATCTTCAGCGAATAGCCGCCACCAGCCTTGTCGCCGGGAAAAATGATGTCCGTCAGGTCGGGCGCATCGGGCATCGCCGCCTCCTCGACCTTGCGATAATAGGCCATGCGCGCCGGATCATATCCTTCGTCATCCCACGCAAAGATGCGCCAGGTGATGGCCTTGCGGTTCGGATAATAGGGCGCATGTATCCAGCAACCGATCTTGCGCTCGGGAATGTTGAAAGACCACCAGTTGGTCTCGGTTTCATAAGGATCGCCTGACAGCTGGTGATAGCGGTCGTCCTCCGGCTTGAACGCGAGATCGTCGGTCATGCAAGGGCCTCCAGTTCGTCGAGCGCGGCAGTGAACAGCGCGGTGATGCGGCCGACATCGGCCACTTTCGCTGCATCGGCGATCACCCCCATGTCGAGATTGTCACCGCTGCGGCGCGAGGTGATGTTGAGAAAACGGCCCGAGCCGATGATCGGCACCGGATAATTGTGGAGCTGCCGAAAGCCAGCATAGCTGCGTGCTTCAGCGGGACCGGGGACGTTCGAGAGCGTCACGTTGCCGGGAAGCAGCCGCTTTCCCCCCGCCATGCGCTCGGCGAAGGCGGCACGGCGGTCGCGCGCGCCATAAGGTTTCTCGGCGGCGTCGAGCAGCGCCTCATCATGGACGGTCCGTTGCATCTCCTTCGCCATCGACGCCTGGATCGAACGCAGCCGCTCGACCGGATCGGCGAGGTGCGTCGCGAGGTGCGGGTGCAGCGCGACGATACGGTTGCCGAACGGTCCATGCTCGTCGCGGCGGTACGAGCGCGCCGAATTGATGACGAGCGGGTCTTCGGGAAGATCGTCGATTTCGATCAGATAATTGCGGAGCGCAGTACTCGCGAGCGTCAGGAAGATATCGTTGACCGTCGCGCCGAGCGCCTTGCCGACCGCCTTCACTCGCGCGACTGGCAGGCTGATCGTCGCATAGCGGCGCCTGTCCGACGTCGGACCCGACATTTTGAGCTGCGGCGTCGGTTCGCGATCATCCTTATGGGCTTCGAGCGCCGCAAGCGCTTCCTTGCGCCGTTCAGACCGGGCAGCGCGCAGATTTTCCTCGGCTGCGAAGCGCGCTTCCGCCTTGCATTGCCACTTCTCGGGCTCGGGCAGGCGCGCGTCGGTGAAACGTGCGGTCGCGGGCGGCGTCGCGTCGCTGAGCAACCCGAGCACCGTCTGGAAACCGATTCCGTCGGCAACGCTGTGATGCATCTTCAGATAGACCGCACTGCCCCCGCTCGCGAGCCGTTCGAACAGATATGCCGCGAAAGGCGGCCCCGACAGATCGAGCCGGCGCATGTTGAGTGCCGCGACCGCGGCATGAAGTTCGGTCTCGTTCCACGCACCATCATGCGCCTCGACCGCGATCAGGGTTTCGAGGTCGGCGGACGCAATGTCGGCCCAGACGTCGCTGTCATAGCCGTCGGGCGCTTCGTACAGCCGTACGAGCAGCGGCGTCAGGGGCAGGCGGTCGGCGAACTGGCGGCGGATTGCGGCGGCGAAGTCGTCCTGCCGGCCGGGGGGCACGTCGAGCAGGATCAGGGCGCCCACGTGCATCGGCGAAGCGTCGGTCTCTGCCAGGATCATGAAATGGTCGTCGGGGCGCAGCCGCCGCACGCCCGGCGCGAGTGTCGGGCTGTTGGCACCACTCACCGCCTACCAGCCCGCGAGCACCGCGGCGCGGGCGCGATGTTCGGCCGGGCTGCCAAGCCAGGCCCGGTCGAAGGCAGCGCGGCGGAACCAGTAATTGAGGCCATATTCCCACGTATAGCCAATGCCGCCGTGGGCGGCGACCGCCGCGCGCGTCGCGCGAACATAGACGTCGCAGAGATGCGCCTTTGCTATCGCGGCGGCGCGCGGTGCGTCCGGCAATCCGGCATCCCAGGCATAGGCCGCGTACCAGACGAGCGCACGCGCGGGTTCGACATCGAGCGCCATATGCGCGAGCTGGTGCTTCAGCCCCTGGAAGCGGCCGATCGGTTGCCCGAACTGCTCGCGCTCCCTGGCATAGGCGACGCTCATGTCGGTGACCTTCTGAGCGCCCCCGAGCGCATCGGCGGCGACGAGCACCAATGCCGCATCGGCAAGCCGTGCGGTCATCGGATCGGCGGCCGCGGCCAATGTTTTTCCAGCACCGTCCGCGATGGCGACCTTCGACACCGGCCGGCTGCGATCCGACGCCTTCACCGCTTCGATCGCCACCCCGCCGCCGGCCGGGACGAGCCGTACGCCCGCTTGGCGATCGACAATGAGGAAGAAATCGGCGGCGCGCGCGCAAGGGACGAACGCGTTGCCGCCATGCACCAGCGTCGCGACGGCTTCTCCGCTCGCCAGCGCGTCGAGATTGTCGCCGCCGCTGGCCGCGACCGCAGCGACAGCGAGCCATTGCCCGATCAGCGGCCCCGCCGCTGCCGCCTCGCCAGCCACTTCGGACACGAGCGCCGCTTCGAGCAGCCCCATGCCGCTGCCCGGCGCCAATATACCGCCCAGCCCCAGCGCCATCAGCGCCTGCCAGCTGGGCTTGTCGAAATCCGCATCGCCGTCGGCAAACGCATGGATGCGCTCGATCGGCCAATTGTCGGCTAGCGTCCCGCGCACCGCATCCTGAATCGCCGCCTGTTCTTCGGTCAGGTGAAACTGCACGGTATCAGCGCTCCCCGCTCATCGCGAGATCGCGTGGCAGGCCGAGGCCGCGTTCGCCGATGATGTTGCGCTGGATGTTCGACGCCCCTCCCGCGATCGAATTGCCGAGGCTGCCCATGATCTGGTCCATCCATTTTTCCGGCCCGCGCGGCCCGCGATTGCCGCGTCCGCCCGCACCCGCGGGTTCGACGAAAGCATGCTCGCCGATCAGTTCCTGCGCGAGCCCCGCCATATCGTGCCCGATCTCGGTCAGCAGCAGCTTCATCATCAGCGGGACCGGACCGGGGTCTTCTCCAGCCGCGGCACAGCTGAAGATGCGATAGCTCGAATAGCGGTGCGAGAGAACGAACCCTTCGATCTGCGCGAGCTTGTCGCGGACGATCGGATCGTCGATCCGGCCGACCTCTTTCGCCAGGTCGACGAGCTTGGCGAACTGCCTGCCCAGCCCGTCGGCACCCCCGATGCTCGCACGCTCATGCTTCAGCGTGGTGCGACTGACATACCAGCCCTCACCCCGCTCGCCGACCTGCCAGGACACCGGCGTTTCGGCATTGTCGAAAAAGAATTCGCAGAAAGTGTGATCGCCCTCTTCGCCTGTCATCTGGCGGATCGGGCGGCGTGTGACACCAGGCTGGTCGAGGTCGATCAGCAGATAGGTGATGCCGTCATGCTTCGGCGCGTCGGGCTCGGTGCGCACCAGCATGAACATGTGCGTCGCCTGCATCCCCTGCGAGGTCCAGATCTTCTGTCCGTTGATGATCCATCTGCTGCCGTCGGCGGACAGCTCGCCCCTGGTCCGCACGCTCGCAAGGTCGGAACCCGAACCGGGCTCGGAATAGCCTTGCCCCCAGATATAGTCCCCCTCCAGCGTCTTGCGGATGAACAACTCCCTCTGTTCGTCGCTGCCCTTTTCCAGCAGCGTCGGGACGGTCATGTTCATCCCGTTTCCGCCAACTTCCATCGGCGCGCGGATGCGCGCAAACTCTTCCCGGATAACTTGCGCGCGGATGACGTCGACGGGCTGTTCCGAGCCGCCATAGCGCCTCGGAATCGCCCGGTGCAGATAGCCCTGATCGGTTGCCAGCGCCCGGAATGTACGGATGAACTGCTTCAAATCGGGGCCGCGCAGGTCGGACGGTGGCGGCCAATGCAGCGACAGGAAAGCGCGCACCTCGGCGCGAAAGGCTTCGGCCGCCTCGCCATAGCTCAGGTCCATGCACGCTCTCCTCACTTGTCGGGAATGCTATGCCTGAGTTATATAACTACGTCAAACATGTTGTGCTGCACCCAAGGCGTGATAGAGGCAAGGGATGAGCACCGACCCGATCCCCGTTCCGCATTATTTCATCCCTCATGGCGACAGTTTCGATCCGTCGGGCCTCGCGCGCAACCCCTGGTTCGCCGACGCGATCGCCGGCGGTCCGATCTCTGCGCTGGTCGGCCATATCGTCGAGCAGGCGGGTTTCGCCGACGAATTCGATATCTGCCGCCTGACGATCGACATTCTGGGGATCGTCCCGCGGACGTTGCTCGAACAGCGCATCGTCCCGGTTCGACAGGGACGGCAGGCGCAGCTTCATCGTATCGAGCTTGCGGCGGGCGGAAAGATCGTCGCGCAAGCGCATGTCCTGCTCGCACGTCCTCTCGCCACCCCCGCCTTTCCGCCGCCACAGCCGCATCCGGCCGCCGAAGACGTGCCCGAGAATAATTTCCTGATCGGCGCGAGCATGGCGGGGGCCATCAGGACGCGGCCGATCATGGGCGGGGTGCGCGAGCCGGGGCGCGGGGTATCGTGGATGCGGATGGACGGCGAGGTCGTATCGGGCGTTCGCACGTCACCTTTCGTCAAAGCATGTCTCTTCGCCGATTTCGGCAACGGCGTCGGCAGTGCGACCCGTGCGCACGAGTGGAGCTACGCCAATCTGGATATCTCGATCCAGTTCTTCCGCATGCCGCGCGGCGAATGGTTCCTGCTCGACGCCCATACCGAGGGAGCGGGCAATGGCCACGCCGTCGCGCAGACGGTCTTCGCCGATGCCGAAGGTGTCTATGCCAAAGGGACCCAGACGGTGTTCGTCGGACCGGGCCGGCCTCAGTAATCAGTTCGTCATTGCGAGCCCTTCGACTGCCTTGCAGGCGCTCAGGATAAACTGCGCGAAGCAATC
>CBJKNR010000005.1:0-25776 GCA_966417555.1 uncultured Sphingopyxis sp. | reverse complement strand
GACTTTCCGCGCACCGCGCGGGGCGGCAGGGGGGGGGGGGGTTGCTTTTCCGGGACACGCCCCGATGCTGCGCCCAAGCATCAGCCGGATGGCGGCGGGCTTGAAGCGTCTGCGGCCATAGAGGCGGAGCGCATAGCCGATCATCAACACTGCGAGCGCGGGGAGCAACAGGAGGCGCCAAGGCGTCTCGCGCCACGCAGCCCAGAGCAGGAACAGCGTGAAGGTCGGCGTACGCAGAACGGTGCGATCGAGGTCGTAAATTGCGACGCGTATCGGGGATGCGGTGTCGGTCATGCGTTTTCTTGTTCGAACAACCGAAGCTTGCGGCCGGTCTTGCCCAGCGACATGCGGTCCGTGAGCGGCAACGCGAAGCGCAACGACGACCAGATCGCAGCGACCGCGATCAGTGCGAGCAGCGGCAGGGAAATCGCATCGGGCAACAGGTCGGCAAGAACAGCGGCGGTACCTGCAATCAGCGTGATCGCAATTCCGCGCAGCGCTACAGGGAGAAACTGCGCATCGAAGGGGTGGAGCTTCTCGGTGATCGCCAACTGGAGCATCGGGATTGCTGCCATGACAATGAGCCCCATCGCAGTGGCCAGCGTCACCCCGGTCAGCGGATCGAGATGCCCGACGACGAGCCATCCCGATCCGATCGCGACCGCGACGCCAAAGATGCTGGCGGTCAGCTGCTGACGGAAAGCGGCGACGACTTGCAATACAGGCGCCGAAATGCCGAGCACCGCTTCGGCGGCGCGCGCGAAGAGCAGGATGACGAGCGCGGCTTGCGCCGCCTGCGCGCCATGGCCGAACAGGCCGAGCAGCGACGCGCTGCCCGCCGCGAGCACCGCGGCGAGCGGCAGCGCGATCGCCAGGATCAGCCGTGTGGCATAGGCATAGATGTCGGCGACCTGGCGCCGGTCCTCGCGCTCGGCGCTGGCAGCGAGCGGCGCCATCACATAGGTGAAGGCAATGCGGACGAGCTGGACGACGCTCGACAGCTTGCGCGCGATCGTGAACAGACCCGCCGCCGCCGCGCCCGCCGCACCGGGAAGCAGCATATTGAGGATCAGCGCCGGGGCGTCGCCGAACAGCCGCGCAATGATGTTCGACGGCAGGATCGAAAGTCCCGCCAAAAAGGTGTTGCGAGCGGTCTCCCCTGCCCACGGACCGCCCCACAGGTCGGCGAAGCTGTAGTGGCGCGCGAGCAGCCGGATGCTGAGCGCTGCGGTGATGCCAAGCGAACAAAGATGCGCGATGAACAGCCCTTTGAGTCCGAGCCCGCCGGCGAAGAACAGTCCGGCGAAGGCCAGCCGCATCACCTGCTCCCACACGATCCGCAGGCGAATCTCGGCACCGAACACCATGCGCGCGCGCAATGCGGAGGTAGCGATCTCGACAAAGGCCCAGAGCGGCAGTGCCCAGACGAAGATGCGGATCGCGGGCGTGACAAGCTCGCGGTCCTTCGCCGCGACATTGAGCAACGGACCGAGCTCGGTGGCGAAGACGGCGACGAGCGCCGCAACGAGGATGCATGGTCCGACGCCGAAGACCATCGCGGTGCGCAGCGCTGCCGCCGCTTCGGCATTGCCGGCCGATTGCGGGACGGTGCGCTGCATCGCGCTTGTCATGCCGAGGTCGAATATATTCTCGAGCAGGTTAACCGCCGCCCACAGCACGGCATAGAGACCGTAGCCCGCGAGGCCGAACATCAGGACGTAGAGCGGCTGTGCGACGATTTCGACCACTGCGCCCAGCCGCGCCAGCACGGTCGTGCCAAGTCCGCGCGCGACGCTGCGGCTGGTAACGGCGGGCTGGGCGGCGCTTTCGCTCATCGCAGCCGCCCTAGCGCCTTGCCCGCGTGCCTGCCAGCGGCTTTCGCGCGTTCACCCTCTTGTCGACTCCGCCATTCGGGTCTAGGCAGCGCGCGATTGCAAAGGGAACCCCGCGATATGGCCCAATTCGTCCTGCCCAAGAACAGCCGCCCGCAAAAGACGGGCCAAGTCCACAAGGCCGAGGGCGCGACCGCCGTCAAGAAGTTCAAAGTCTATCGCTACGATCCCGACAAGGGCCAGAATCCGCATTTCGACACGTTCGAGATCGACACCGAAAAATGCGGCCCGATGGTGCTCGACGCGCTCATCAAGATGAAGAGCGAACAGGATTCGACGCTGACCTTCCGCCGCTCGTGCCGCGAGGGCATTTGCGGCAGCTGCTCGATGAACATGAACGGCAAGAACGGCCTCGCCTGCACCACCGCGATCGAGGATCTGAAGGGCGACATCACGATCACCCCGCTGCCGTCGATGGATGTCATCAAGGATCTCGTACCCGACTTCACGCATTTCTACGCGCAATATGCGTCGATCGAGCCCTGGCTCAAGACCAAGACCACGACGCCGAGCGGCAAGGAGCGGCTGCAGTCGCCCGAGGAACGCGAGAAGCTCGACGGTCTCTATGAGTGCATCCTGTGCGCATGCTGCTCGACGAGCTGCCCGAGCTATTGGTGGAACAGCGACAAGTTCCTCGGCCCCGCGATCCTGCTCCAGGCCTATCGCTGGCTCGCCGACAGCCGCGACGAGATGACGGGCGAACGGCTCGACGAGCTCGAAGACCCGTTCCGCCTCTATCGCTGCCACACGATCATGAACTGCGCCAACGCGTGCCCCAAGGGCCTCAGCCCCGCGCGCGCGATTGCCGAGATCAAGAAGCTGGAAGCCGAGCGGCACGTCTGATGCGCAGCGCGCTGGCGGCACTCGCTGCACTTGCGCTCGCTTCCTGTGCATCGACGATCGAACCCGAAGGCGTCGCCGGATTGCCCGGTGCGGTCGCGCTTGGTGACGCGGCCTGGCTTGTTCCCGGCCGCTTCGATCCGGGGCGTTCGCCCAACGGAAACAGCGTGATCCTCAAGGGGCCGGGGGGCGCCGTCCTCGTCGATACGGGGCGCCACGCCCGTCACCGCGAGGCGGTGGAGGGTGCGCTCGGCGAACTCGGCTTGCCGCTCGTCGCGATAATCAACACGCATTGGCATCTCGATCATGTCAGCGGCAATCTCGCGCTCAAAGCGGCGCATCCCGACGCGCGCGTCTACGGGACTTCGGCCATCGACGGCGCGCTCACCGGCTTTCTCGCGGACAGCGCCGCGGCGTCGCGCAAGGCGCTTGCCGGGGGGCGGGTTCCCGAGGCGGCGATTGCGGACGTCGAGGGCGATCTGGCGACGATCGGGCGCGGACGGGAATTGCGGCCGGACATTGTTTTGGACGAGCCGCATGATGCCGTCTTTGCCGGCCGCCCCCTGTCGCTGCGGATCGCGCGCCATGCCGCGACCGAACGCGACCTGTGGATCTATGACGCCGCCGCCAGGCGCGCGATCGTCGGCGATCTCGTCACGCTCCCCGCACCTTTTCTCGACACGGCCTGCCCCGAAGGCTGGCTGGAGGCGCTTCGCGAGATTGCGCGATCGGGCGCGCGGCAGGTCGTGCCCGGTCATGGACCGGCGATGGACATGCCTGCCTTTGCACGCTGGCGGACCGCCTTCGGCGATTTTATCGCTTGCGCCCGCGGACCGGGCGCGCTTGAGACCTGCTCGGCGGGCTGGCTTGCCGGCGCCGCGGAGTGGATCGGTAATGATGATGGTGCCCGCGCCAAGGCGATGGCCGATTATTACGGCGAACTCATTCGCTCGAACAAACTGGACGGATATTGCAGGGTATGAACGACGGGATCGAGGAGCCGAAGCGCCGCGACCATTTCAGCGCCGAGGAACTGGACGGCGGCTGGCTCAGCTGGGATCTCAAGGACCCGACGCGTTTCAATGCCTTTATCGAGCCGCTGACGGTGCGCGTCGAGCCGCCGACGCCCGATGGCCGTCCGTGCGCGCGGGTGCGGATGCTGCCTGAACGCAAACACAGCAATCTCGGCGACAATGTCCACGGCGCAGTGACATTGGCGCTCGTCGACATCGCGCTGTTCGCTGCATCGCACCAGTTCGGCTCGCTCAATGCGGGGCATTCGGTGACGCTCGACCTCTCGACGCAGTTCGTCGGCGCTGGCCGCCTTGGCGAACCGCTCGATGCCGTTGTCGAGCTGGTGCGCGAGACCGGGCGGCTGATCTTTCTCCGCGGGCTCGTCGTGCAGGGTGAGGACGACAGCCATATCGTGCTGAGCTTTGCCGGAACGATTCGCAAGGCGAGCAACAAGTGACGACCGTCCTTGCGGCGTATGACGCGCTCGTCGCGGGGGGCGAGCTCAGGCCCGACCCCGAGCAGCGCGCCGCCGCCGACAGGTTGAACCAGCTACAGGCCGAGCTGGAGGCGGTGCCGAAGCGCGGCAGCCTTCTCTGGCGCCTTGCCGGCCGCAAGCCCGAGGCGCTGCGCGGCGTCTATCTGTGGGGCGCGGTCGGGCGCGGCAAGTCGATGCTGATGGACCTGTTTTACGAGCAGCTCGATATCCAGCGGAAGCGGCGCGTCCATTTCCATGCCTTCATGCTCGACGTCCATGCGCGGATGCGCGATGTCCGGAAAAGCGAGAGCGGCGACCCCATCCCGCTCGTTGCCGATGCGCTCGCCGAGAATGTCCGCTGCCTCGCCTTCGACGAGATGGTGGTGAACAACAGTGCCGACGCGATGATCCTCTCGCGCCTCTTTACAGCACTGATCGACCGCGGGGTGACGATGGTCGCGACGTCGAACCGGCCGCCGAAGGATCTCTACAAGGACGGGCTCAATCGTGAGCATTTCCTGCCCTTCATTGCGCTCGTCGAGGACCGGCTCGACGTGATGAGCCTCAACGGTCCGACCGACTATCGCCGCGATCGCCTCGGCGACGGCGCGCGCTGGTTCGTTCCCGCCGACGAGGTGGCGAGCGCCGCGCTGTCAGCCGCCTTCTTCCGCCTCACCGACTATCCCCCCGAGGATCGCGCGCATGTTCCGACGCTCGAACTCGATGTAGGCGGCGGACGCATGCTCCATGTTCCCAAGGCGCTGAAGGGCGTTGCGGTCTTTTCGTTCAAGCGGCTGTGCGGCGAAGCGCGCGGCGCGGCCGACTATCTCGCGGTCGCGAGGCATTTCCACACCGTCATCATCGTGGGCATCCCGCGGATGGGACCCGAGAATCGCAACGAGGCGGCGCGCTTCGTGACGCTGATCGACGCGCTCTACGAATATAAGGTCAAGCTGCTCGCGAGCGCCGCGGCGATGCCCGACCAGCTTTATGTGGCGGGCGACGGCGCGTTCGAATTCGAGCGGACGGCGAGCCGTCTCGCCGAGATGCAGTCCGACGCCTATCTGGCGCTGGGTCATGGCCAGGACGACGCCGTCGCCTGAGTCCCGGCGTCAGGCGAGCACCAGAAACACGCCGCCGAGCGCCTTGCCCCAGCGCGATGAGTGGACCGTGACATAGATGAGATCGCGGACATAGCGGACCTCGTGCACGACATGACCCACGGCCTGCTCGATCGTGCGGCGGAGCGTGCGCAGCGGTCTCGGCGCGGCGATCCCGATCCGCGCGGGGCGCTCGGGCGGTCCAGGCAGCGTCGTAAAGCCGCCACTGGTCACGCGCGCATCGTCCGCGACCGCGCGACATAATGCTTCCATGCGCGCGATCGCGAGGCGGTTGGGAACCTGACGGTCGCGGCTCAACAATTCGAAGCTGTGGCTGAACGCCGAAAATTGGATCGCGCCGCTCGCCGCACTGTGGTCGAGCGCGTCGCGCATTTCCTCTTCGGACATTGCGCAAAGCTGCGCCGGGCGAAAACGCTTGGCGCGGTCCATCAACCCGCTGACCGGCACTTCGACCACGCCAAGGTGTGTGCGCATGCCGAGGTTACCGGGGTCGAGCGAGATGTCGCAGCCATGGCCGCGATACGCGCCGTTGAAGCTGCTGTCGAAACGGAATCCCAGCGCGGCGAGCGCACGCAGCGTATCGTCGTTGGCGCCGAAGTTTCCGGCGCGGAAAGCGTTTGGTCGGGGCGCGCCGGCACCCACCAGAATGTCGCGAGCGAGCGCGATCAGCTTTTTCTGCGCCGGCAGCGGGAAGTCGCCGATGTTGCGTCCCGTCAGCCGGCCCACGGGATTGAAGCGCGCAAAGGCGAGCCATTCGGTATGGATGTGCAGTTGCACCTCGTGCCCGCGATCGACGACCGGCCGCACGATCGCGTCGATGACGCCGGGGCCATAGACCAGCGCGGGCATCGGATCGATGAAGAAAAAACCGGCCAGCCCATGGCGCTCGAGCATGTCCATCTGGAAATGGATGCCGAAATCGCCGTCGCGGCAGCGGCCGAGGATCGAGCTCCCGAAATTGGCGCGCGCGTCATAACCCCGTTGATAGAGGCCCGCCGACAATTCGGTGTCGAAGCTGATGATCGCACGCGTCACGCTTCGCGCGTAACAAAGTGGAGATAAGGGAGGGTTAATAGATGATTGCGATGCGCCGCATCCGCTGCGGCAGCGCGATGGCGGGCGACACGTGTGAAGGGCAACCCATCGTTTTGTACAGCTTTACGACCGGCCGGCCGCAGGAGAGTTTGTGATGGCGGACGCCGACGGCAGGCGAGTCCCGTGTCGCGACGCGACCGGCATATCGTCGGCGTCGAGACGCGTTGGCTGACATTAATGTCATTGCGAACTATTAGCAAAAAAAGGCTATTTTTCGGCCTTTTCGCTGTTGTTTCCTTAAGGGAATCGGCGTAGGGGCGTCGCCAGTCTTGGGACCGGAGCGGAGCTTTAGCCCGTGCTCCCGCCGGTCTGTGAACCAATGCCGGGCTTGCCAGGAAGGGAGTGCCGCGCGCCATGGGACGCAAGAAGATCGCTTTGATCGGAGCCGGGAATATCGGCGGAACGCTGGCGCTGCTCGCCGCGCAGAAGGAACTCGGCGACGTCGTCCTGTTCGACGTGGTCGAAGGCGTGCCGCAGGGCAAGGCGCTCGACCTGTCGCAGGTCGGCCCGATCGCGGGCTTCGACGCGAAGATCACCGGTACGAACGACTATAAGGACATCGCCGGCGCCGACGTCATCATCGTCACCGCCGGTGTCGCCCGCAAGCCGGGCATGAACCGCGACGACCTGCTCGGCATCAATCTGAAAGTGATGAAGGCCGTGGGCGAGGGCATCAAGGCGAACGCCCCCGACGCGTTCGTCATCTGCATCACCAACCCGCTCGACGCGATGGTCTGGGCCCTCCGCGAATTTTCGGGCCTCCCCCACAACAAGGTCGTCGGCATGGCCGGCGTGCTCGATTCGGCGCGCTTCAGCCACTTCATCGCCGACGAATTTGACGTCTCGGTCAAGGATGTGAACACCTTCGTCCTCGGCGGCCACGGCGACACGATGGTCCCCGTCGTCCGCTATTCGACCGTCAACGGCATCCCCGTCCCCGACCTCGTCAAGATGGGCCTGTCGAGCCAGGACAAGATCGATGCGATCGTCAAGCGCACCCGCGGCGGCGGCGGCGAGATCGTCGCGCTGCTCGGCACCGGTTCGGCCTTCTATGCGCCGGCAGCCTCGGGCATCGCGATGGCCGAAGCCTATCTCGGCGACCAGAAGCGCATCCTGCCCTGCGCCGCCTATGTCGACGGCCAGTACGGCCTCGATGGCCTCTATGTCGGCGTGCCGGTGCTGATCGGCGCCGGCGGCGTCGAGAAGATCGTCGAGATCGAACTCGACGATGCCGACAAGGCAGGCCTGCAGGTCTCGGTCGACGCGGTCAAGGAACTGCTCGACGCATGCAAGTCGCTGGATACCTCGCTGGCATGATGCGCCGTGCGACGATAGCGGCAGCGTTGGCGTATTCTACGCTGGCGCTGCCGGTTTCCGCCGCCGAGGCCGGACCGGAATATCCGGGTGCCGTCCCGGCGTTCCTGGATGCCTGCGCGAAGGGTGAATTGACCGTCGCCGCACGCGAACAGGCTTTCGCGACCGGCGGCTGGGCGGAAGAGCCCGCTACCATCGACCCGAAGGGTTTTGGCATCTCGCGCGCGCTCGACCAGAATTTCGATTACTCGAAGGCCGTTTCGGTCAAGCAATGGTCGCGTAGCGTGGATGGGGTGGTGTTACGGGCTGTTCTCGCCACTTTTCCCGAAAAACGCCGTTATCCGACGCTCTGCGCCGTGGTCGTGCCCAATGTGAAACAGGGCTGGCCTTATGACGATGCGTTCGAATCCGCGGTGAAGGCGCTGGGCCTGAAAGGGAAGAGCACCGACCTGCCGCATTATTTCGAATATTCGGGCAAGATCGATGGCAACCATCCGGTGCGGGCAGAGCTGTTCGGTCGCACCGCTGCTGTGCCGGACAAGAACAGCATGCATCTTTACATCGCCTTCTGAACCAGAGCTGCAAACAAATCCAAAGGGATAAAAAATGTCCATCCTCATCGACAAGAATACCAAGGTCATCACGCAGGGGATGACCGGCGCCACCGGCACTTTCCACACTGAACAGGCGCTGGCCTATGGCACGCAGATGGTCGGCGGCGTGACGCCGGGCAAGGGCGGCACGACGCACATCGGCCTGCCGATGTTCAACACGGTCGAGGAAGCGAAGCATGCGACCGGCGCGACCGCGTCGGTCATCTATGTGCCGCCGCCGTTCGCCGCCGACTCGATTCTCGAGGCGATCGATGCCGAGATCGAGCTGATCGTCGCGATCACCGAGGGCATTCCCGTGCTCGACATGGTCAAGGTGAAGCGCGCCCTCTCGGGCTCGAAGTCGCGGCTGATCGGCCCGAACTGCCCCGGCGTGCTGACCCCCGACGAGTGCAAGATCGGCATCATGCCGGGCAATATCTTCAAGAAAGGCAGCGTCGGCGTTGTCTCGCGCTCGGGCACGCTGACCTATGAAGCCGTGTTCCAGACCTCGAACGTCGGGCTGGGCCAGACGACCGCGGTCGGCATCGGCGGTGACCCGGTCAACGGCACCAACTTCATCGACGTGCTCGAACTCTTCCTCGCCGACGAGGCGACCAAGTCGATCATCATGATCGGCGAAATCGGCGGCGACGCCGAGGAGCAGGCCGCACAGTTCCTGATCGACGAGGCAAAGCGCGGCCGCAAGAAGCCGATGGCCGGCTTCATCGCGGGCCGCACCGCGCCTCCGGGCCGCCGCATGGGCCACGCCGGCGCGATCGTGTCGGGCGGCAAGGGCGACGCCGAAAGCAAGATCGCCGCGATGGAAGCCGCCGGCATCAAGGTGTCGGCGAGCCCGTCGGAACTCGGCACGACGCTCGCCGAAGTGCTGAAGGAACGCGTCTGATTATTGTGCCGCTCTCCATGCTTGTGCCCCTGCGAAGGCAGGGGCCCATCACCCAAAGCGGTGAATCACGAAGAACGGCGCAGTCTACATCATGGCGAACCGCAAAAACGGCGCCATCTATACCGGATCGACATCGAAGCTGGTGCAGCGTGTTTATCAGCACCGCGAGATGGTGATCGAGGGTTTCACAAAGACTCATGGTTGCGTGAAGCTGGTGTGGTTTGAAGTGCATGAGGATTTGCAGGAGGCGCGGCTGCGCGAATTGCAGATCAAGCGATGGAAACGTAGTTGGAAGGTGCGGATGATCGAAGAAGCAAATCCTGATTGGCGGGATTTGTGGTTCGAGATCCAAGGGTGATGAAGATCGACCCGTCGGCACCATATAGTGTCCCCCAGGAGATGTGCCCCTGCCTGCGCAGGGGCACAGATAGGTTAGAGAAATGAACCTCGAACGACAAAGCTTCGACATCGACGAGCCGCAGGCCGGCCCGAGCTGGGCGCCGAAGAACTGGCCCCGGATCGACAGCGACGACCTGACTGCCGCGCTCGACCCGCAGCAGATGCAGGTCGCGGTGAAGGCCGCCGCCGCGAAGGCGGGCGCGCCGCTGCCCGCCGCAGAGGTCGAGCGCGCGGCCGACGATTCGATCCGCGCGATGATGCTGATCCGCACCTATCGTGTGCGCGGCCATCTGGCCGCCAATCTCGATCCGCTGGGCCTCAGCCAGCGCGAGTTGCCCGCCGATCTGACGCCCGAATATCACGGTTTCGTCGGCGCGGATCAGGACCGTCCGGTCTACATCGGCGGCACGCTCGGCCTCGAGAAGGCAACGATCCGCGAGATCGTCGCGATCCTGCGCGCCAATTATTGTGGCAATGTCGGTCTTGAATATATGCATATCGCCGACATCGAGGAGCGCCAGTTCCTGCAGGAACGGATGGAAGGCGCCGACAAGATCATCGAATTTTCGGTCGAGGGCAAACGCGCCATCCTGAACAAGGTGATCGAGGCCGAGGAATGGGAGAAATTCCTCGCGCGCAAATATGTGGGTACCAAGCGCTTCGGCCTCGACGGTGGCGAGAGCATGATCCCCGCGATGGAAGCCATCATCAAATATGGCGGCCAGTATGGTGTGAAGGAAATCGTCTATGGCATGGCGCACCGCGGGCGTCTGAACATGCTCGCGAACGTCATGGCGAAGCCGTACAAGGTGATCTTCCACGAATTCGCCGGCGGCTCGGCAAACCCCGACGACATCGGCGGTTCGGGCGACGTCAAATATCACCTCGGCACCTCGACCGACCGCGAGTTCGGCGGCGCGTCGGTGCATATGTCGCTCGTCCCGAACCCCTCGCACCTCGAGGCGGTCGACCCCGTCGTGCTCGGCAAGGCGCGTGCGCAGCAGGTCGTGCGCGACGATCTTGAAAAGCACGAGCAGGTGTTGCCGGTGCTGATCCACGGCGACGCGGCGTTCGCGGGACAGGGCATCGTCTGGGAGTGCCTGGGCTTCTCGGGCATCCGCGGGTACAACACCGGCGGCTGCATCCACTTCATCGTCAACAACCAGATCGGCTTCACGACCAGCCCGCAGTTCGCGCGCTCGTCGCCCTATCCGTCGGACGTCGCCAAGGGCGTCCAGGCGCCGATCCTGCACGTCAACGGCGACGATCCCGAAGCGGTGACCTTTGCGTGCAAGCTCGCGATCGATTTCCGCCAGCAGTTCAAGCGCGACGTCGTGATCGACATGTGGTGCTATCGCCGCTTCGGCCATAACGAGGGCGACGAGCCTTCGTTCACCCAGCCCTTGATGTACGCCAGCATTCGCCAGCATCCGCCGGTGTCGCAGCTCTGTGCCGCGAAACTGGAGGCCGAGGGTGTGATCGACGCCGGTTGGGCCGATGCCCGGCGCGCCGAATTCACCGCGCGGCTCGAAGGCGATTTCGAATCGGCGAAAAGCTACAAGCCGAACAAGGCCGACTGGTTCGCGGGCCGCTGGTCGGGGCTGCACGCCCCCGCCGACCCCGAAAATGCGCGGCGCAACATCGCGACCGGCGTGTCGGAGAAATTGTTCGACGCGATCGGGCGCACGCTGACGACGATCCCCGACGATGTCGAGGTTCACAAGACGCTGCGCCGCGTGATCGACGCGCGCGGCGCGATGTTCGCCGACAAGGGCGATGGCGAAGTGTTCGACTGGGCGACCGCCGAAAGCCTCGCTTTCGGGACGCTGCTCAGTGAAGGCTATCAGGTCCGCCTGTCGGGCCAGGATTCGGGCCGAGGCACGTTCAGTCAGCGCCATGCCGTCTGGGTCGACCAAAAGACCGAGGAAAAATATGTCCCGCTGACGACCGTCCCGCATGGCCGGTTCGAGGTGCTCGACAGCCCGCTTAGCGAATATGGCGTGCTGGGCTTCGAATATGGCTATGCGATGGCCGATCCGAAGAGCCTCGTGCTCTGGGAAGCGCAGTTCGGCGATTTCGCCAACGGCGCGCAGATCATGATCGACCAGTTCATCGCCGCGGGCGAGGCCAAGTGGCTGCGTGCCAACGGCCTCGTGATGCTGCTGCCACACGGTTACGAAGGGCAGGGTCCCGAGCATAGCTCGGCGCGCCTCGAACGTTTCCTCCAGCTCTGCGCGGGCGACAATATCCAGGTGTGCAATATTTCGACGCCGTCGAACTATTTCCACGTCCTGCGCCGCCAGATGCTGCGCCCGTTCCGCAAGCCGCTCATCATCATGACGCCCAAATCGCTGCTCCGCCACAAGCTCGCGGTGTCGCAGCGGTCGGACTTCATCGGCGACGCGCATTTCCGCCGCCTGATGTCGGACCGGACGCCGCCGGCGGACAAGGACATCAAGCGCGTCGTCCTCTGTTCGGGCAAGGTCGGTTACGACCTGATGGAAGCGCGCGACGCCGCGGGCCTCACCGACACGACGGTGATCCGCGTCGAGCAGATCTATCCCTTCCCGGGTGAACCGCTGGCCGTGCGCCTCAAGCGGATGCCGAAGCTCGAAGAGGTCGTCTGGGCGCAGGAAGAACCGCGGAACAATGGCGCGTGGTTCTTCGTCAACGAACTGATCGAGGAGGCGCTGACCGAGGCCGGCCACAAGGGCATGCGTCCGCGCTATGCCGGCCGCGCCGCGGCGGCCTCGCCCGCCACCGGCCTGATGAGCCGCCACCAGACCGAACAGTCGGCGCTCGTCGCCGATGCGCTCGGCCTTTCGGTCCGCGCCGAAATTCGCCGCACCAAGAACAAAGCCTGATCCCCCTAAGGAACTGCACCTATGAGCACCGAAGTCAAAGTCCCCGCGCTGGGCGAAAGCGTCACCGAAGCGACGATCGGCGAATGGCTGAAGAAGCCCGGCGAGGCCGTCGCGCTCGACGAGCCGATCGCGAGCCTCGAAACCGACAAGGTTGCGGTCGAAGTGCCGTCGCCCGTCGCGGGGGTGATGGGCCAGCAGCTCGCCGCCGTCGGCGATACGGTCAATGTCGGCGCGACGATCGCGACGGTTGAGGCCGGTGGCGCCGGCGCTGCGCCCGCGCCCGCCGCAGCTGCCCCCGCACCCGCGCCGGCCAAGGCCGAAGCCGCTGCTCCGGCGCCCGTCGCGACCGCTGCGCCCGCCGCCGAAGGCGTCGACACCGTCACGACGATGTCGCCCGCGGTACGCCGTCTTGTGCTCGAGCATGGCGTCGATCCGACGAAGATTCACGGTACCGGCAAGGACGGCCGCCTGACCAAGGAAGATGTGCTTGCGGCGGCAAGTGCCGCGCCTGCTGCGGCGCCCGCTCCGGCGCCTGCGGCGACACCTGCCGCGAGCGGCGTCCCCGGCCGTCAGGAAGAGCGCGTCAAGATGACGCGCATGCGCCAGACGATCGCGAAGCGGCTGAAGGCCGCGCAGGATACCGCGGCGATGCTGACGACGTTCAACGACGTTGACATGTCGGCGGTGATGGCGACGCGTGACAAATATCGCGAAAGCTTCGAAAAGAAGCATGGCGTACGCCTCGGCTTCATGAGCTTCTTCACCAAGGCGGTCGCGCTCGCCGCGCATGACATTCCCGCGGTCAACGCGCGGATCGAAGGCGACGAGATCGTCTATCACAACTATCTCGACGTCTCGGTCGCGGTCAGCGCGCCCAACGGCCTCGTCGTGCCCGTCGTGCGCAATGCGGACAGCATGAGCTTCGCCGACATCGAAAAGGCGATCGCCGATCTTGGCAAGCGCGCCAAGGAAGGCACGCTGACGATCGATGACATGACCGGCGGCACCTTCACCATCTCGAACGGCGGCGTGTTCGGCGGCCTGATGTCGACCCCGATCATCAACCCGCCGCAGTCGGCGGTACTCGGCCTCCACCGCATCGAGGATCGCCCGGTCGTGCGGAACGGCGAGATCGTGATCCGCCCGATGATGTATCTCGCGATGAGCTACGACCACCGCCTGATCGACGGCCGCGAGGCCGTGACCTTCCTCAAGACGATCAAGGAAGCGATCGAGGATCCGACACGCATCCTCATCGACCTCTAAGGATATTTCTCCCCGTCCCCCCGTGGGGTGAAAGGAATTATAATGGCTGATTACGACTACGACGTCCTTGTCATCGGTTCGGGCCCCGGCGGCTATGTCGCGGCGATCCGTGCGGCGCAGCTGGGTCTCAGGACCGCGTGCGCCGAAGGGCGCGAGACGCTGGGCGGCACCTGCCTCAACGTCGGCTGCATCCCGTCGAAGGCGATGCTCCACGCATCGGAATATTTCGAAGCGGCCGCCGGTGGCGCGATGGCGAAGATGGGCATCAAGGTGAAGCCCGAACTCGACCTGCCGACGATGCACGGCCAGCGCATCGACGCGGTCAAGGGCCTGACCGGCGGCATCGAATTCCTGTTCAAGAAGAACAAGGTCGACTGGCTGAAGGGCTATGCCCAGTTCACGTCGAAGGACAGCGTCGAGGTTGCGGGCAAGACGTATCGCGCCAAGAATATCATCATCGCGACGGGCTCGTCGGTAACGCCGCTTCCCGGGGTCGAAGTCGACAACGACAAGCAGATCATCGTCGATTCGACCGGCGCGCTCGAGCTTGCGAAGGTTCCGGGTCATATGGTCGTCATCGGCGGCGGCGTGATCGGGCTCGAACTCGGCAGCGTGTGGCGCCGCCTCGGCGCCAAGGTCACCGTCGTCGAGTTCCTCGACCAGATCCTGCCCGGCATGGACGGCGACGTCCGCAAGGAAGCGAACAAGATCCTCAAGAAGCAGGGCATGGAATTCAGGCTCAAGACCAAGGTCACCAAGGCCGAGGTGAAAGGCAAGAAGGCCGTGCTGACGCTCGAACCCGCGGCCGGCGGCGACGCTGAAACGCTCGAAGCCGATGTGGTGCTCGTCTCGATCGGGCGCCGCCCGAACACCGACGGCCTCGGGCTCGACAAGGCGGGCCTCGCGGTCAACCAGCGCGGCCAGATCGAGACCGACCATGACTTCTCGACGCAGGTTCCGGGCATCTGGGCAATTGGCGACGTGATCCCCGGCCCGATGCTCGCGCACAAGGCCGAGGACGAAGGCATCGCCTGCGCCGAGAATATCGCCGGCCTCACCGGTATCGTGAACCACGACGTCATCCCGTCGGTCGTCTACACTTGGCCCGAGATCGCCGGCGTCGGCCTGACCGAAGAGCAGGCGAAGGAAAAGGGCGAGGTCAAGGTCGGCAAATTCCCGATGCTCGCGAACAGCCGCGCCAAGACCAACCACGAACCCGACGGTTTCGTGAAGGTCATCGCCGATGCCAAGAGCGACCGCGTTCTCGGCGTCTGGTGCATCGCGAGCGTCGCGGGCACGATGATCGCGCAGGCCGCGCAGGCGATGGAATTCGGCGCGACGTCGGAAGACATCGCCTATACCTGCCACGCGCACCCGACGCACAGCGAGGCGATCAAGGAAGCCGCGATGGCGGTGACCGGCAAGCCGATCCACATCTGATAGAATAAATTGGGGGGAGAGGATCATGGCGAAGCACGGGCTCCGGGGAGCGGCTTTGCTGGCTCTCTCCCTCATGGCGACGGGCGCGCAGGCGGCGCCCGATCTGGCTGCAGCAAACGCGCGGCTGGCTGCGCTGCTCGACAAAAACTACCCGGCGCTGGATGCGATCTACAAGGATCTCCACCAAAATCCTGAACTCGGCATGCAGGAGGTCCGCACTGCGGGCATCCTCGCGCAGCATCTCCGCAAGACGGGCTTCACCGTGACCGAGAAGGTCGGCGGAACCGGTGTCGTCGGCTTGCTGAAGAATGGCGAGGGTCCGACGATCCTCGTGCGCGCCGACATGGACGCTCTGCCGATGGAGGAAAAGACCGGGCTCGCTTGGTCGAGCAAGGCGCGCGCAACCTATGAGGGCAAGGATGTGCCCGTGATGCACGCGTGCGGTCACGACACGCACGTCGCCTATCTGGTCGGCGTTGCGCAGGCGCTTTCCGCGATGCGCGACAGCTGGTCGGGCACCGTCATGCTGATCGGCCAGCCCGCCGAGGAGCCGCTGACCGGCGCGCGCGCGATGCTCGGCGACGGGCTGTTCAAACGTTTCCCGAAACCCGATTTCGGCTTTGCAGCACATGTATCGAACCTTCCGTCAGGGGTGGTCGCGGTCAAGGCGGGCGCAGGGTCGTCGGCGTCGGACAGCTATTCGGTCACCTTTCACGGCCGTGGCGGGCACGGCTCGATGCCTGCGGCGACGATCGACCCGATCCCGATCGCCGCGCGCTTCGTCACCGACGTGCAGGCGGTGATCAGCCGCGAAAAGGACCCCGCGGTGTTCGGCGTTCTGACGATCGGCGCGATCAACGCAGGCAGCGCCCCCAACATCATTCCCGACAGCGCCGAGGTGAAGGTCAACCTGCGCTCGCAATCGCCCGAGGTCCGCAAGCTGCTGCAGGACGGCACCGCGCGCGTCGCGAAATCGGCAGCGGCGATGGGCAGGGCGCCCGAACCGACGATCCGCTACCTCAGCGGCACCGGCGTCCTGACCAACGACGAGACGATGGCGAATGCCGCGGTCGCGGCGCTGACCCCGATATTCGGCAAGAGCCTCGTCTTTGCGCCCGCAAGCGCCGCGCCGATGTCGGGCAGCGAGGATTATTCCGAATTCGTCGAGGCCGGCGTTCCGTCGCTCTTCTTCGGAATCGGCGGCTATGATCCCGAGGTGCTCGCCGACCTGAAGGCAAAGGGTGAACCCGCGCCGACTAATCATTCGCCGTTCTTTGCGCCGAAGGCCGAACCCGCGATCCGGAGCGCCGTAACCGCGATCGTGCTGTCGATCGTCGGGGGTGTGCGGCCGGCGGCGAAATAGGGGCTTCAGCCGGCCATCATCGCCTGCCACCGGCGCCGCGCATCCTCGCGCCACACGCCCTCGGGCGAGGAGTAGAAATCGGGAAAAACCCTGGCGTCGTCGGGCAGGTCGATCCACGGCTGTTTGCTGCGCGTGAAGATGTGCACATCGGGCGGGCATCCATCCGGGTTGTCGAGTGTGCCGACGCGCACGAACGAGGCCCGGCGGCCCGCGGTGGGATAGTGACTCCAGAGCGCCACGCGGCAGGTCGGGCAGCGGATGATCTCCTGCCCGTTGCCGCTTTCGGACGGGGTCATCACGCGATCGAGCGTCCCTTCGGCATTGATCCGGTCGCTTTCGATCACCGCGTTGATCACGAAGGCGCTGCCGGTCTCGCGCTGGCACCAGCGGCAATGGCAGCAGTGAACGATCATCGGTTCCGCGGTGAGCCGGTAGCGAACCGCGCCGCAAGTGCATCGCCCTTCCATGGCGGCCTCCTCTCCATTGTGCCGTATCGCGCACGATGATAGCCCGGCGCGCGATGGATACACAAACCCTCGTCCGCCTGCTCGACCTTGTCGGCATCGGCGTCTTCGCGCTGTCGGGCGCGTTGATGGCGGTGCGATTGCGCCAGACGCTCGTCACTGCGGCTTTCTTCGCGCTCGTCACCGGCGTCGGCGGCGGCAGCGTGCGCGATCTGCTGATTGGCGCACCGGTCTTCTGGGTGCAGGACGGCGCGATCGCCGCGGTATGCATCGCGATTGCGCTCGTCGTCTGGCTTACGCCCGAACGCTGGTGGCAGGGGCAATTGCTCGAATGGGCCGACGCGGTCGGGCTGGCCGCCTATGCCGTTTTCGGCACGGCGAAGGCGATGGCATGGGGCGTCCCGCCCGCGCCCGCCTTGCTGATGGGCGTCATTACAGGGTGCGTGGGCGGCACGATCCGCGATATCCTCGCCGGCGTCCCCTCGATTATCGTCCGGCCCGAAATCTATGTGACCGCGGCGGCGCTCGCGTCGGGGCTGTTCCTGATCCTGCTCTGGCTCGGGGCGGGGACGCCGGTCGCGGCGGTGACCGGGGCAGTCGCGGGTTTCATCCTGCGCGGGGCGGCGATCCGCTGGTCGCTCGCGCTACCCGCCTATCGCGATCCCAAGGCTTAGGCTTGCCAAATCGCGAAACTGTGGCAGTTTCGCGCTATGAACAGTGATGTCAGCACCATCGCCCGCCGGGTGCGGGGTCAGGCGGACGCCTTGCCCGAGCTGTTCGGCCGTTTCGATTTCGACAAGGCGCCCGAGCGCTGGGCACCCGAAGCCGATGCGGTGAGCGAACTCGGCCGCGTGCGCAGCATCGACCGGTCCGACTATCTGGGCGATCCCGATCTGCTTGACCGCATCCGTGAATATACGATGCTCGGCGACCGGACGGGTGACGCCTATGCCGCGCTGATGCCGCGCTACGGGTTCCAGCGGACGGTCGCGATGCTCGTCGATGCGTGCGACAAGGGGATCGAGGCGGTTGTGGACGCGCCGCCCGAACTCGCCGCGCTGATCCGCGAGATGGAGCAGAAGCCCGACTGGCTCGACATGGAGCTGGTCGAGGAGGGTGCCGCCTATGAGCGCAACGCGACCGCGAACCTGTCGCCCTTCCTGATCCGCGGCGCCTTCATCGCGACCTTCCTCAACAAATATTCGGCGTTGCCGATGGCGCTGACCGGCACGCTCGGGCATGCGACCGCGGCGCGGCGGGTCAAGGAAACCGCGACCTTCTTCGCCACGACTGCATTGCCCGGCGCGCTCGATCGCTTCGGCCCCGGCTTCAAGGCGGCGGCGATGGTGCGGCTGATGCATTCGATGGTGCGCGTCAACGTTCTGTCGCGGCCGGGCATGTGGGATGCCGAAACCTACGGCATGCCGATCCCACAGCTCGACCAGATGCCCGCGGGATTGATTCCGGTCTATTTCCTGTCACAGGAGGTACTGGCGAAGGGCCGCACGCGCTTCACCCGCCTCGAACGCGGGCGCGTCGAACTCGCGCGCTATCGCTGCTACCTCTTGGGGCTGCCCGAGGATCTGCTCGCCGACACGCCGCAGGAGATAGTCCGCATCTGGCGCACGCGCAGCGCGACGCTCCGTTACGAATATGACGATCAGGTCTGCGGCGGGCTGCTCCGCGCGACGATGGACGCCGAGCTGTCGAAGGACCGCTCGCCCAAGGGGCAGGTCAAGCGCCGGCTCGAATATTCGGTCAGCCGCGTCTTCTTTGTGAAGGCTTTTCTTGCCGGCGACGAGGCAAGGGCGGCGAATGTTGGCGTGCCGGTCCGGCGCCGCGATCATCTCATCTACAGCGCGACGATGCTCGGTATTGCCGGGCGCATGGCGGCCTATCGCGTCGCCTCACGCCTGCCGCTGATCCGCCACCTTGCCGACCGCCGCCTCGTTCGCCGGATCGAGCGCCAGCTTGCCGAATATGGCCGCGCCGAATTCACGTCCGACGCCATGCACTACAAGCCCGCCACGGCCAGCTAAATCAAATCAATCAAAGGATTTCCATGCAGACTGAACAGGCGACCGCAAACGGCATCAGCATCACTTATGAGGACAAGGGGCCGAAGGACGCGCCCGTCATCTTGCTGGTCATGGGGCTGGGCGGCCAATTGACGCTTTGGCCCGACGAATTCGTCGATGCGCTGAACATGCGTGGTTTCCGCACCATCCGTTACGACAATCGCGACGTCGGCCTGTCGACGCGCTTCGAGGCGGCGGGTGTGCCGAATCTCAAATGGATGTTCGTGAAGGCCGCCATTGGCCTGCCGGTGCGCCCCGCCTATACGCTCGCCGACATGGCCGCCGACGGCATCGGCCTGCTCGACCATCTCGGCATAGATCGCGCGCATATCGTCGGTGTGTCGATGGGGGGCATGATCTCGCAGCATATCGCGGCGCGCTATCCGGAGCGCGTGCTGTCGCTGGCCTCGGTGATGTCGACGACGGGCAACCGCCGTTTGCCGCGCGCGCAGAAGGAGGCGATGCGTGTGCTCGCGAACCGCCCGATGAGCGGCGAGAAGGAGGCGCTCATCGCTTATTCGGTGGGCGCCGCGCGCGTGATCGGCAGCCCCGGCTATCCCGCGACCGAGGAGCGGCTTCAGCGCCGCGTGCGCACCGACTTCGAACGCGGTTGGTATCCGCAGGGTGTCGCGCGCCAGATGGCGGCGATCGTCGCCGACGGCGACCGGCGCGCGATGCTGAAGGACATCAAGGCGCCAACGCTCGTCATCCATGGCGAGGATGATCCGCTGGTGCCGTTGCCGGGCGGGCGCGACACCGCAGACAATATCGTGGGGGCGCGTCTGCTGACGATCCCCGGCATGGGGCACGATTTGCCGCTGGCGCTCGTCGATACGCTGGCCGACGCGATTGCGGAACATGCGAAAGCGGTTGCCGTCGCGGCTTAGATGAAGTCTCGGTTTAAAGGCGCGTGCCCCCGCGAAGGCGGGGGCCCATCATCGGTGGGCGCTATTTCGGAACCGAAGGGAGAGGAGATGGATCCCCGCCTTTGCGGGGATACACAGTCTTATTTCAACAATAGGACCAGCGTTGCGAGGAAGCCCTTCGCTTCGGCCTTGCCCGGCCGCGGGACGGCGGGGAGGTAGGCGCGGCAGTCGAGGCACGAGGCCTGCACCGATCCCGCCTGCGTCAGCATCGTCAGATCCTGCACCAGTCGTCGCTCGGTGAGCTGGCGGTTCATCGCCGCGATACCGAACCAGCCGCGCGGCAGCGCGGCGGTTTCCTCTTCGGCGCCCGACCAGCTCGCGAGCAGCTTCGAAAATTCGCTTGGCTCGTCCTCGAAATATTTGGCGTGGAAATCGCCGTCGATCTTCGCGAGCTTTGCCGCCGCCTTCATCGCATCGGGAAGCCCGCCGAACTGGTCGACAAGGCCGATCTGGCGCGCGGTGCCGCCCGCCCAGACGCGCCCTTCGGCGATGGGCAGGATCTTGTCGATCGGCTGCTTGCGGCTCTTGGCGACAAGGCCGGTGAAGCGCGCGTAGATGTCCTCTACGCTCGCCTGCGCGAGCGCGTTGAACTCGTCGTTCACCCCGCCGAAGATGTCGGGCTGGCCCGACAGTGGCGTTGTCGCGATGCCGTCGGCATTGACGCCGATCTTGGCGAGCGCCTGGTCGAAGCTCGGCAATATGCCGAACACGCCGATCGAACCGGTGATCGTCTCGGGCTCGGCAAAGATGCGGTCGGCGGGGGTCGAGACCCAATAGCCGCCCGACGCCGCGACATTCGCCATCGAGACGACGATCGGCAGCTTCTTGGCCTTGGCGGCGAGTAGCGCCTGCCGGATTTCCTCCGACGCGAGGACGGACCCGCCGGGCGAGTCGACGCGGAGCACGATTGCCTTGACGCCGCTGTCGGCGGCGGCGTCGAGGATATGCTGCGCGATCGTTTCGCCGCCCGCGACGCCGCTCGGGGCTTCGCCGTCAACGATCTCGCCGACCACGGGGACGACCGCGATCGCGCTGCCGTTCGTTGCGGGCGGGTTCGCGGCGACCCAGTTTTCGAGCGGGATCGCATTATATTCCCACGGCTTGCTGTCGTCGTCGGCACCGCTGATCTCGGCGACCCGGCGGTTGAATGCCATGCGGCTGCCGACCTTGTCGACCAGCCCGGCGTCGAGCGATGCCTTCGACAGGTCGTTACCGGCCGCCCTCACGGCGCCCGCGGTGTCGGCGATGAACGCATCGATCTTGGCGGCGGGACGCGCTTTCTTAACGTCGGTCAGCCAGTTTTCCCAGAGGACGCCGGCATAGGCGAGATCGGCTTCCTTCGCCTCGGGCGACTGGTCGCTGCGCAGGAAAGGCTCGACCGCGCTCTTGAAGGTGCCGACGCGATAGATATGCGCGGTGACGCCGAGCCGGTCCATCAGCCCCTTGTAATAGAGGCGCGACCCGCCGGGCCCGGCGATCGCGACACCGCCGATGCCGTCGGTCCAGATTTCGCTCGCGTGCGAGGCGATCTGATAGCTGTCGGTGGTGTAGGCGGTGGCGAAGGCGAGGACGGGCTTTTTCTTCGCGCGCACCTTGTCGACCGCGGCGCCGATTTCGGCGAGCGAGACCTGCCCGCCGCCAAGGAAGCGGTCGAGGTCGAGCACGACCGAGGTCACGCGCTTGTCGTCGGCGGCGACCTCGAGCGCATGGACGACGTCGCGGACGCGGATTTCCTTGAGCTGGTTGCCGCCCGACAACGCGGCGAGCGGATCGACCTCCGAAGGCTGTTCGCTGACGATGCCGTCGAGTTCGATCTGCAGTGCGCCCTGGCTGACCGGCAGGCCGGCGTTGGGGCGGCCCGAAAGCAGGCCGAACAAGGCGACGAAGAAGAGCAGCAGGAAAATCAGCGCGAGCGCGTCCTTGATCCCGACGAGCAGGTTCCAGACCTTGCGCGGAAAGCTGGTCGCGGGCTTCGGCTTGTCCTCGCCGGGCAGCGGCCGGCGGACGGGGATGGCCCAAGGGCCGGCGGGATCGTTGGGCGTGTTCGCGGTGCTATCGGTCATGCGGGCAAATCTAGGGGCGCGGCCAGCCCTTGGCAATGCACGCTTCGACGGGCGAATGGCGCTGCCCTACCGGCGACGTCAGAGCCAGCCTTCGCGGCGATACCAGCGCACCGTTTCGGCAAGCGCCTCGTCGGTATCGCGCTCGGGACGCCAGAGCGCGGGGGGCGGGCATTTCCCCTCGGTCGCGACCCAGTCGGGATGCGCGATATAGCGCGCGCGGTCGGGCGTCAGCTTGGCGCGGTTGCGGCGGACAAGCTTGTCGAGCCGCCCGCCGGCCTTGAGCAGCAGCGCGGGGGTCGCGAGCGTCGACAGCCGCTGGCGCCCGACAGCGCGCGCGACCGCGCGGGCGAAGCTGCGGTGCGACCAGCCAGAAGGCTTGCCGTCGTCGGGCTCGTAAATCTGGCCGATACTGGCGCCACGGTCGGCGGCGAGCGCGACGAGCAGCCGCGCGAGCTCGTTGACGTAAATCGCCGACATGCGACCGCTCGGCACCAGCGCGATGCCACGGCGCGCCATGCGGAACAGGTCGAGCATCTCGGTGTCGCCGGGGCCGAACACCGCGGGAGGGCGTACGATCGTCCAGTCGAGCCCGCTTGCGATGACGATGGCCTCGGCGCGTTCCTTCGACCAGCCATAGTTGGAGAGGGTGGGCTCGCGTGCGGCGAGCGACGAGACATGGACAAGGCGCGTCACGCCGGCATCGCACGCAGCCTCGATGACGTTGGCGGTTGCGGTCGCGTTGCCCGCCTCGAAGGCGGCGCGGGTCGGGACGTTGACCACGCCGGCAATGTGCATGACGACATCGCTGCCTGTCGCCATTTCGGCGAGGCTGTCCTTGTCATCGAGCGCGCCGATGATCCATGTCACGCCTTCGCATTCGGGCTGCGCGCGGCGGGTGAGGGCGCGGACATGCCAGCCCGCATCGACGGCCTGGCGCATCGTTGCGCCTCCGACGAAACCGGTTGCTCCGGTCATCGCGAGGACAGGGCAGGTCAGAGCAGCACCATATGATCGCGATGGACCATCGCGCTGCGCGGGGCATAGCCGAGCGCGGCTTCCTGCGCGTCGCGACCGAGCCCGACGATGTTCGCGGCGTCGGCGCCGGGATATTCGGAGAGGCCCCGTGCGATGACGCGCCCGTCGGGGCCCGCGATATCGAGAATGTCGCCGCGCGCGAAGCTGCCGCTGATCGCGGTCACGCCGGCGGCGAGCAGGCTCGCGCCGCCCTGCAGCGCCTTGGCGGCGCCCGCGTCGATCTCGATCCGGCCCTTTGCGGTGAGACCGCCCGCCAGCCATGCCTTGCGCGCACTCGCGCCCTTGTCGGCGACGAACAGGCTGTGCCGCGCCTCGGTCGAGAGCGGCCGGTCGATGCGTCCCGATGCGATCGCGAGATGCGCGCCTGCGGCGTTGGCGATGCGCGCCGCCGCGATCTTCGACACCATGCCGCCCGAGCCCATGCCCGAGGCCGATCCCGTATCGGCCATCGCCTCTACATGCGCGTCGATGCGTTCGATCCGTGCGACATGGACGGCGCCATCTTGCGCCGGGTTGCGGTCGTAGAGGCCGTCGATGTCGGACAGCAGGATCACGCCGCCCGCCGCCGCCGCCTGCGCGACGCGCGCCGCGAGGCGGTCATTGTCGCCGAAGCGGATTTCCTCGGTCGCGACGCTGTCATTCTCGTTGATGATCGGCACGACGCCGAGGCTGAGCAGCCGGTCGAGCGTCGCGGCGGCGTTGAGGTAGCGGCGGCGATGTTCGAGATCGTCGAGCGTCACAAGCATCTGCGCCGCGGTCAGTCCCTCGGCGCCGAGTACCTCGGCCCACACCTGCGACAGTGCGATCTGCCCGGTCGCGGCGGCGGCCTGCGCGTCTTCGAGCGTCCCGCGCCCGCCCTTGGCCAGCCCGAGGCGGCGCGCACCGAGCGCAATCGCCCCCGAGGAGACAACCGCGACCTGCTGGCCGGCGCGTGTGCGCTCGGCGATGTCGGCGGCGATCCCGGCGAGCCAGTCGCGGCGGACCGCGCCCGCCGGATCGACGAGCAGCGCCGATCCGATCTTGACGATCAGCCGGGGGCAGACGGCAGGCGGAAACAGGCTCATGGCGCCGCCGATAGCGCGCGCCGAAGCGCGCGCCAATGATTACGTTAGCGGTCCCCGCCGAAGGTGTAGCTGAGCGCGATACCGCCGGACGGCTGGCTGCGGCTGCCGAACGCGCGCGTCACCGGCGAATCCGCCGCGTCGCCGACGAGCCGGTCGTAGCGGCCATAGATCGCGATGCCCCAGTTTTTTCCGAGCATGCGGTGATAACCGGCGGTCATGCCCACCGACTGGACGCCGCCGCTGGGGTCATAGGCAGGGAGGCCCGAGGTCAGCGCCGCGGCCGGGGTGACGCCGAAATAGGCGCGGTGGTATTTCGCATCGCCGAGCGTCACGCGCGGGCCGATCGAGAAGAGCCAGTCGTCGCCCCGCCGCGCGACATAATCGGCGCTGACTTCGCCAGCCCAGCCCTTGTGACCGCTCAGCCCCTTGCGGCCTTCGACGCGGACGCGGAGCGACGGGGTCAGATGGACCTGCGCAAAGCCGCCGGCCTCGACCGTGAAGCCAACCTTGGGCAGGTCGGCGCCGATGTCGGACGCCTTGCGCTTGCCGATGAAACCGAAGGCGGGACCGAAGGCGAAATCGCCCGAGCGGACGAGCGGCGAGCCGAAGCTTTCATCGGGTGCCTCGAAAGCGAATTCGGCATCGCGCGTGCGCGAGAAGTCGACATAGGGGCCGACGCTGAACTGGTCCGCGCCCGGCCATGATGGTGCCAGCTGCGGCCCGAGGATCAGGCGCGTGCGCTTTTCGCCACTTTCGCTCTCCTGCGCCTCCGCCGGGATTGCGGCGAAGGAGGCGGCGACAGCGGCGATGACCAGCAAGTTGCGGCGAAAGCTCATACGGAACTCCTTGTTGTTCCGCATGAAATCCCCTGCGGCAGGTTTTCGTTCCTAGAGCGGCGACCAGTCGGCCGCTTCCTCGCTTTCGTCTTCGCCCGGCTCGGGATGGCCGATCGCCTCGAGCAGCTTGTCGAGAACCGCGGGTACGCCTGCGCCGCTCGCGCCCGACAGCGCCATCACCGGCTGGCCGCTTTCGGCTTCGAGCTCGGCCGAGAGGGCGGCGATCAGTTCGTCGTCGAGCGTGTCGGTCTTGTTGAGCGCCACGATCACCGGCTTGTCGATCAGGTCGGCGCCATAGGCTTCGAGCTCGTCGCGGACGATCCGGTAGCTCGTCGCGACATCCTCGTCATTCGCGTCGACGAGATGGAGCAGCACGCGGCAGCGCTCGATATGACCGAGGAAACGGTCGCCGACCCCCGCGCCTTCGGCCGCGCCCTCGATCAGCCCGGGGATGTCGGCGACGACGAATTCATGCCCCTTGTGGCTGACGACGCCGAGTTGCGGGCGCAGTGTCGTGAAGGCATAGGCGCCGACCTTGGCCTGTGCATTGGTCACCGCGTTGATGAAGGTCGACTTGCCGGCGTTGGGCAGACCGACAAGGCCTGCGTCGGCGAGCAGCTTGAGGCGCAGCCACACCCACATTTCCTCGCCCGGCCACCCTGGGCCGTGCTGGCGTGGCGCGCGGTTGGTCGAGGTCTTGTAGCTCGCATTCCCGCGCCCGCCGTCACCG
>CBJKNR010000004.1:0-26136 GCA_966417555.1 uncultured Sphingopyxis sp. | reverse complement strand
GCTTCTCAACCGCACGACGCGCAGTGTCACGCCGACGGACGCTGGCCGTCAGCTCTATGACCGCCTGCGTCCCGCACTCGGCGAGGTCGGCCTTGCTCTCGACGCCGTCAACAATTTCCGCGACCGTCCCGCGGGGACGCTTCGCCTCAATGTCCCCGCCAATGTCGCGCGCCTCGTCCTCGCACCGATCCTCGTCCCCTTCCTCAAACGCTATCCCGACATCCGCGTCGAGGTCACCGCCGAAGACGGCTTCGTCGATGTCGTCGGCGGCGGCTATGACGCGGGCATCCGCTATGACGAGCGGCTCGAACAGGACATGATCGCATTGCCGATCGGCCCGCGAACCCAGCGCATCGTCGTCGCCGCCGCGCCCGCCTATTTCGCCGAACATGGCCGCCCGCGGCATCCGCGCGACCTCCTCGCGCATCGCTGCCTCCGCGGCCGCTTCCAGGGCGGGCGCATGGCGGTCTGGGAGTTCGAGAAAGATGGCGAGATGGTCCGTGTCGATCCCGACGGTCCACTCGTCAGCGAACCGGGCAGCGCTGCCGACCTGATGATCCAGATGGCCGTCGGCGGGCTCGGCATCATCGCGATGTTCGAAGACTGGATGCGCGACGAACTGGATAGCGGCGCGCTCGAGACCGTTCTCGATGACTGGACGCCGCCCTTCTCGGGGCCCTTCCTCTATTATCCCGGCCGTCGCTACCTCCCCGCGCCTTTGCGCGCATTTGTCGATTTCGTGAGGCGACAGCACTGATTTCAGGCAGTCACCGGTCGCCAACCCAGATCGGCGGGATATGCCGCTGCCACTCGATCGCCGCTTCGAGCTGACAGGCGAGCGCCAGCAGCAACGCCTCGCCGCCGGGGCGGGTCGCGAACTGCACGCCCACGGGGAGTCCATTGTCGCTGAAGCCCACCGGCAAGCTGATCGCGGGCGTGCCGGCGAAATTGTCGATCCAGCAATAGCCCGCATAGTCGATCAGCGCATCCTTCTGATCGTCCCATGAAATGTCGGGACCGAACACGCCGATGCGCGGAATTTCGGTGCTGAGCGTCGGCGTCATCCAGACGTCGATCTCTTCGAGCCGGCCGAGATAGGCGGCGGCGACGCCCTCCATTCCGGTCCAGGCCGACGCGAATTGCGCGTCGCCGATCGCCTCGCCCGCGGCGATCAGCGTCGCCGACCGATGCTCGAGATCCCCGGCTTTGACCGCGATCCCGATCGCCTGCGACAGCATGCCGAGGCGGCGGCAGAACATGCCTTCGGTGATCGTTCCGAGCAACTCCATCGCGGCCGGCCCGTCGAAGGGAAGGTGGGCATCGGAGACCTGATGGCCGAACCGGTCGAGCAAGGCGATCGCCTCGCCGAAAACGCGCCGGACGCTCGCGTCGGGCAGCGCGCCGGTTCGCATCACGCGGCTGTAGGCATGGATGCGGAGGCGATGGTCGACTGGCGAGGTCACGAGCGGAATCGGCGGCAGGCAGTCGGGGTCGCGCGTCTGCATCGCCTCCAGCCAGACCGCGGTGTCGCGCACCGTGCGGCTGACGCAGCCGTTCACCGTCAGGTCGGTTATCGACCGGAAAGCTTCTTCACCGGCGTTGCGGCGACGCGACGGCTTCAGGCCGACGAGGCCGCAGGGCGCCGCGCCATGGCGGATCGAACCGAGCCCGTCGCTTGCATGCGCGACCGGGACCACCCCGGCAGCGACGGCCGCCGCACCGCCGCCCGACGAGCCGCCGGGCGTATAATCGAGGTTCCACGGATTGCGCGTCGGGCCGAACAGGGGAGATTCGGTAACCGCGTTCAGCCCGAGTTCGGGCATTGTGGAGCGCGCGATGGAGATCATGCCGGCGTCCGCCATCGCCCGCGCATAGGGCGCGTCATCGGGCGGAATGAAATCGCGCAGCGCGGCCGAGCCGAAACTGGCTGGTATGCCCTTTTCGGGCAGCATGTCCTTGATCAGCGTCGGAACGCCGGCGAGCGGCCCCGGCCGCGGCTCCGCGGCCTCTGCGCGCGCGCGCTCGAACGTCGGCCAGGCGATGAAGTTCAGCTGCGGGTTGACCGCTTCGGCGCGCTCGATCGCCCGGTCGACCAGCGCAGACGCGGTGACGCGCCCGGATGCCATCGCCTCGCGCATGCCGGTCAGGTCCGAAGGGGCGGAAGCGGTCGATAGCGGGGTAGTCATCATAAATCCTTCGAGAGCGCGGGCCGGATCGCCCGGAGAGTAGCGGCATAGGGGCCGGGTGCGAATGCCATCAGGATCGCCGCGACGATCAGCGACGGCAGGCTGACGATCGTGATCGCGTGGAGCATGCCGCGCGGTCCCTCGATCAGCCCGGATATCCAGCCGATCGCCAATGGCGATGCGGCGAGCGCCAGCGCATTGACGATGCCGAGCAGCGCCAGAACGCGCGAGCGAAGATGCGGCGGCGCGAGATTCTGCAGCACGCCGGGCATCAGCGAGGATGCGGCGATCCCCAGCGCCCCCTGCACAGCGGCGATGCCATAGGCCTGAAACGCCGAGGTCGTGAACGGCAGCAAGGCGGCGGGCAGCGGGGTCAGCGCGACGAAAATCGCGGCGACCTTGACGGGGTCGGGGTCGGCATCCGTGCGGCGCAACTTGAGCATCAGCGGCGCGAGCAGCACGCCGACCAGCGTCGCGACGGTGATCGCGGTGCCGAGCCCGACGCCCACTGTCGCAGGATCGATTCCGAAGGCGCGGGGCAATGCCAGCGGAAACCACATCAGTCCCGAGGTCATGGCGACCGCCATCGCGAAAATCGACCCGAAGATGCAGGCCAGCGTTCGCCAGTGCGTGGTCGCATAAGGCATGAAATCGCGCGAACCCGCTTCATCCGCCGCGGCCGGCGTATCCGCGCCGCCCTGATGGCCGAGCGGGATCGTCAGCACGAGCAGGAAGAAGACCGGCCCCGGAAGCGCGATCAGCATCATCGCGATTCGCCAGCTGTCGATACCGGCGAGCCAGCCGGGAAAGCTCCCCTGCGCCGCGCCCAGCCATTGCAGCATCGCGCCGCCCAGCGCCATGCCGAGCCCGGCGCCGAGCAGCGAGCCGCCGTAGAAGATAAAGTTCGCTGTGTTGCGCTGCTTTTCGGGAAACAGATCGGGGATCAGGGCGAAGACGATCGGCGCGAGACCGGCTTCGCCGATCGCGATCCCGATCGTTGCGGCGAACAAACCGCCGAAGCTGTCCTGAAAAGCAAAGAGCGCGGTCGCCAGCGACCAGCAGGCGACGCCGAGCGCGAGCAGGAGGCGGCGCCCGAACCGGTCGGCGAGCCAGCCCATCGGATAGCTCGCGATGCTGGCAAAAATCGCCATGCCGAGCCCCTGCAACATGCCGAGCTGCAGGTCGGTAAAGCCGAGCGACGTCTGCAGCGACGGCGCGATCAGGCTGAGCATCTGGCGCACGACGAAGGCGAAGAGCGTCGTCATCAGGAGGACGCCGAGCCCGTACCAGGCCCATGCGGCGGTGCCCCGCGCTTCGCCTTTCACTGCCTTTGGCATTCGCATTTCCATATCGCTCTCCCCGAGCCTGTTTCGCTGACTATATAAACAAGTTGACTTTATTGTAAATGGAGCGGATGAATCGCATCGACGAAAGAGCTGGCAGCGTCAGGCGCCGGCCTCGCGTCGGGAGACGATCGATGTCCTTTTCGGTGCGTGCCGCCCTCGAGCAATTCACCCTTCCCCATCCATCGGGAGGAGATCAGCTGACGATCAGCGTCGCGCCACCGGCGGGGCCCCTGCCCGACAGCGGCGTTCCCGTCCTCTATGTCGTCGACGGCGACCTGCTGTTCGGCATGGCGGCCGAAATCGCGCGCGCGGTTTCGAACGTCGCCGCCGTCCCCGCCCATTATGTCGTCGGCATCGGCTATGACGCCGCCTATGCCGATTTTCTGAAGCTCCGCACCGCTGACCTCGCCCCGCCGATCGGCGCCGACGCGCTGGAAAAACTCGGCGGGCTCGCCGTGGCGATCGGCTGCGCGGAGGGCGGCGGAGCCGACGCGTTCCTCGGCTTCCTGACCGAGCGGCTCCGCCCCGAAATCGCGGGACGCTATCCAAATTCGGCAGATGGTCCGCAGATCCTGTTCGGCCATTCGCTCGGCGGGCTGTTCGCCGCGCAGGCGCTGCTGACCCGTCCGGGCAGCTTCTCGGCCTTCATCGCAAGCAGCCCGTCGCTGTGGTGGAACGGCTTCGCAATCCTCGGCGAATTGCCGGCTTTCAAGGAGCGGCTTGCTGTCCTGCCGCGCCAGCCGCGCGTATTCGTCGATGTCGGCGCTCGCGAGCAGGAGCTGCCGACGCGCGTGCCCGACGGCATCGGGGTGACGCTGGAAGAATCGCAGGCGCAAATCCGCGCCGCGCGCATGGTCGATGCTGCGCGTGAGTTCGCCGATGCGCTCCGCGATGCCGGCCTGACCGACCTCCGCCATATCGCTTTCGCCGAGGACGATCATGTCTCGGCTGCGCCCGCCGCCATCCTGCACGGGATGCGCTTCGCGCTTGGCCACGAACGCTGAAACGACAATCTGGAGAGGGGACCGAATATGCGACATCTGACCAGGGCTCTGTGCGGCACTGCACTCGCGCTCACCTCCGCCCCGCCTGCGTGGGCGCAGGAAGGCGACGCGGACTTCGGCGACGAGATCGTCGTAACGGCCCAGAAACGATCGCAGACGCTGATCGACGTGCCGCAGTCGGTGTCGGTCGTATCGGGTGCGACGCTCGAACAGCAGGGCGCAACCGGTTTCGCCGACTATCTCAAGAATGTCCCGAGCCTGCAGCTCGTCCAGGGCACGCCGGGCCAGGGACGCCTCGTGCTGCGCGGCATCAACACCGGCGGCGTCGCCTCGACCGTCGCGGTCTATGTCGATGAAACGCCCTTCGGGTCGAGCACCGGCCTTGCCAACGGGTCAGAGCTTGCAGGCGATTTCGACAGCTTCGACATCGCGCGGATCGAGGTGCTGCGCGGCCCGCAGGGTACACTCTATGGCGCGAGCTCCCTGGGGGGCTTACTGAAATTCGTAACGAACGAACCCTCGACCGCCGGGTTCGAGGCGAAGGTGCTGGGCGGGGTCGAATTCACCGATGGCGGCGACGCCTCCTATCGCGGCGCGGCAATGGTCAACGTCCCGCTCGGCGAGACGTTGGCGTTTCGCGCCTCGGGCTCCTACCGCAAGCAGGGCGGCTATATTGACTCGATCGGCACTGCCGGGTCGAACGTCCGCAGCGACATCAATGATTTCGAAAATTACGGTGGCCGCGCGTCGCTGCTCTGGAAACCCGACGCCAATCTCGGCATCCGGCTGAGCGCGCTGGTCCAGAATCTCCATGTCGATGCGCCCGGCATCGTCGAGGCCGACCCCGCAACGCTGAAACCGCTCTATGGCGGGCTGACCCAATCCGAATATCTGCCGACCTTCAGCAATGTGAAATACCGGCTCTACAACGGCACGATCGACTATGATTTCGGCGGCGCGACGCTGACATCCGCAACCAGTTATGGCGAACAGCTCCAGTCGTTCCGCGCCGATTATACCGCGAACCTCTCCGCGGTGCTCGGCGGCGCCTATGTCTATTTCGACCAGCAGACCGAAAACCGCAAATGGACGCAGGAGCTCCGCCTCGCCTCGAACGGCGGCGATTTTCTCGAGTGGATGGTCGGCGGCTATTACACGCACGAAAAGGCCCGGATCTTCCAGAATCTGAAAACCGCCGTGCCCGGAACTCCCGGCGTGCTGATCCCGATCGACCTGCCCTTCGAGTTCGCGGTGTTCAATCTCGACTCGCGCTACGAGGAGATCGCCGGCTTCGCCAATGCGACGCTGCACCTGTCGTCCTGGTTCGACGTCGATTTCGGCGGCCGGTACAGCCACAACAGCCAGCGCGCCGAACAGGTGACCGACGGCGTGCTGCTCGGCGCCGCGGTGATCGACGGGCTGCGCTCGTCGGACAATGTCTTCACCTGGTCGGTCGCGCCGAAGGTCAAATTCGGCGATCAGGCCTCGCTTTATGCCCGCATCGCCAAGGGCTATCGCCCCGGCGGCCCCAACGTCATCCCGATCGGCTCGCCCCCGGGCACGCCGACGACGTTCGAGCCCGACACCGTCACCAGCTATGAGATCGGGTTCAAGGGCGACACCGCCGACCGCAGCGCCTCGATCGAGGCATCGCTCTATCATATCGACTGGAAGGACATCCAGCTCGCGGCGGTGGTCAACGGCTTCGGCGTCAATGTGAACGGGACGAGCGCCAAGGTCGACGGCGCCGAAATCGTCGCGACGCTGCGACCAACGCGGGGCTTCACGACCTCGATCGGCTTTACCTATACCGACGCGCGGCTCAGCGGCGACACCGACCCGGTCGCGGTCGGCGCGGTGAAGGGCGACCCCCTGCCCTTCACCCCCAAATATGCCGTCAGTCTCAACGCCGATTATCGGTGGAATCCGGGATCGGCCATCACGGCGTCGATCGGCGCCTCGATCCGGTCGCTGTCGCGGCAGAGCGGCAGTTTCGATCCCGCCTATCGCGCCGCCTATGGCCATTTCGCGCAGGTGGATGCCTATGAGGTGATCGACCTGCGCGCGGGACTGGACTTCGGGCGCTATTCGCTGACCGCCTACGCCAATAATCTGACGAACAGCGGCGGCGTAACCTCGACGCAGGCGCTGCTCGGCGTCGCGGGATTGCCGCGGAACGTCAATGGTGCCCTGGGAACGGCCATCGTCCGGCCGCGCGCGATCGGCATCAATGCGACGGTGGCATTTTGAGGCGGCTCGCTTATCAGCGGCGCAAGAGCTATCGCAAATGACCAGGGCATGACGACGACCGCGACCAGACCCCGCCGCAGCCAGGCCGACCGCAGCGCCGCAACCCGCGCGCGGGTGCTGGCCGCGGCACGCGACGTGCTCTGCTCGCAGGGCTATTCGGGGGCGACGATGCTCGCGATCCGTGACGCGGCCGGGATGAGCCTCGGCGCGATCCAGCATCAATTCCCGACGAAGGCCAAGCTGATGGCAGCCGTCGCGGCAGAATTTGCGGCTTATCGCACACGCGTTTACGCCGAAGCGATCCGGGCGGGCGCGACCCCCCGGCAGTCGATGGAAAATCTGATCGACGCCAATTACCAGATGGTCAGCCGCCCCGAGATGGCGGCGGTGCTTGAAATCCATCTTGCCCGCCGTAACGACCCCGACCTCGATCAGGAGGTCGGACCGAGCGCGCGACGCTTCGACCGCCGGGTCCGCTTATGGGGCCATATGATCCTGCGCGCGGCGGGAATCGATCACGACGAAGCCTATCAGACGCTCCAGCTGCTCAACAACGCCGTTACGCGCGGCCTGACGGTCGAATATATCCGCAATCCGGACATGGCTCTGATCGAGCGATCGGTAGCCATTTGGAAACGCCAGATGCTTGACCTCGTTTTCGGTCCCTGACGAAGTCAGCGATCGGCTGTAAGCGAATGTCCGGGTTCGCCGTGGTTCATATTGCGCATGGATTCATTCGGGTTGAGCATCTTGCATCTGGTGTACATTGTTCGAAAGCACTGGCACGCCTGAACGGATGGGAGAGGATCGATGGACTCCAGCTTGCTCGAGGACTTCCTCACCCTGATCGATTGCGGCAATTTCTCCCGCGCGGCGGAGAAGCGCTCGGTCAGCCAGCCGAGCTTCAGTCGCCGGATCCGGACGCTGGAGGAATGGGTCGGCGCGACGCTGATCAATCGCAGCACGCATACGGTGCGCCTGACCGCAGCGGGCGAGCGGTTCCGCACCACCGCCGAGGAAACGCTGCGCCGGCTGCAACTCGGCCGCGAAGAGGCCCGCGCCGTCGCCAAGGCCTCGTCGGAAACGCTACGCTTCGCGTCGACGCATGTCTTGTCGCTGACCTTTTTCCCAAGCTGGTTGCGCAACCTCGAAATCGACGCGCAACGCAATGTGACGATCGAACTGATCGCCGACAATATGGTCGCGTGCGAGCGGCTGATGATCGAGGGCCGCGCGCAGTTCCTGCTGTGCCACCATCATGAAGCCGCAAACGTTCGTCTGGGGTCCGATTTCCGGTCGGTCCGGCTGGGAAGCGACATTCTCCTTCCCGTCGCCGCACCCCAGATCGTCGCGTCGGGCATCACCGCCGACACGCCGCAGCTCGCCTTCACCAGCGATTCGGGCATGGGACGCATTCTGGCATCGGCATGGGCGGCGAAGGGCTTGCCGCCGCGACCGCAACCCGCCTTCGCCTCGCATCTGGCCAGCGTGCTCGCGGCGATGGCTCGCGACGGGCGCGGTGTGGCATGGTCGGCGCTGAGCCTCGTCGAGGACGATCTCGCCACGGGCCGGCTCATGCGCGCAGGCGGTGAGCCTGACGAGGTGCCGATCGATATCCGGTTGTGGCGCCCGAAGGCGCGCCAGTCGCCCGCCGCCGAGGCGTTCTGGAGCCGGCTGCTCAAGATCGAGGCCGCGCGCGCCGCCTGACTGCGGGCCTTTTCAGGCCAGCGCGTCAGCGATCGCCTTGCCGCATTCGACCGTTCCCGCCGGCCCGCCAAGGTCGCGCGTACGCAGCCTGGGCTCGGACAGCACCGCCTCGATCGCCGTCACGACCGCCTGCGACGCCTGGAACTCGCCAAGATGATCCAGCATCAGCGCCGCCGACCATATCTGCCCCACCGGATTGGCGATCCACCGGCCCGCGATGTCGGGTGCCGATCCGTGGACGGGTTCGAACAGCGAGGGAAAGCGGCGCTCGGGATTGATGTTGCCCGCGGGCGCGATCCCGATCGTACCCGTGCACGCGGGTCCGAGGTCCGAAAGAATATCACCGAACAGGTTTGAAGCAACAACAACATCGAACCAATCCGGATGCTGAACGAAATGTGCGGTCAATATGTCAATATGATATTTGTCCCAGCGCACGTCAGGATAGTGGAGCGCCATCGCCTCGACGCGCTCGTCCCAATAGGGCATGGTGATCGAAATGCCATTCGACTTGGTTGCCGATGTCAGATGCTTTTTTTCGCGGCGCTGTGCCAGCTCGAAGGCATAGCGGAGGATGCGGTCGACCCCGACGCGCGTCATCACCGTTTCCTGCACCACGACCTCACGGTCGGTGTCCGGAAAGATCTTGCCGCCGATCGACGAATATTCGCCCTCGGTATTTTCGCGCACGACGAAGAAATCGATATCGCCGGGCTGGCGCCCCGCGAGCGGGCTCGGCACGCCAGGCATCAGCTTCACCGGGCGCAGGTTCACATATTGGTCGAACTCGCGCCGGAACTGGATCAGCGATCCCCAGAGCGAGATATGGTCGGGTACCGTTTCGGGCCAGCCGACCGCCCCGAAGAAGATCGCGTCGTGGCCGCCGATCTGCTGTTTCCAGTCGTCGGGCATCATCTGGCCGTGCTCCAGATAATAGTCGCACGAGGCGAAGTCGAAATAATCGAATTCGAACCCGCAGCCGTAGCGCGCCGACGCTGCCTCAAGCACCCTTATCCCTTCGGGCACGACTTCCTTGCCGATGCCGTCTCCCGCTATCACCGCGATGCGGTGGACATTCGCCTTGTTCATTCTGGATGGCCTCCCCGAATGCGCGGGCCATCGATCAGGATCGCGCGAAAATCATTCACATTGGTCAGCGTCGGGCCGGTGGTCACCAGCGATCCGGTCGCGTCGAAAAACCGATAGGCGTCGTTCCGCGCGAGGCAGTCTGCGGCCGACAGCCCCACGCCGCGCCCGCGCGAGAGGATGTCGGGGCCGATGATCGCCCCCGCATTGTCCTCGGTCCCGTCGATCCCGTCGGTGTCCGCGGCGAGCGCATAAACATCCTTCGCGCCATCGAGGCCGACCGCGAGCGCAAGCAGATATTCGCCGTTGCGGCCACCGCGGCCGTCACCGCGAACCGTCACCGTGGTCTCGCCGCCCGACAGCAATACGCAGGGCGCCGGCACCGGCTTGCCGTCCTCGATGATCGATCGTGCAATATCGATGTGCGTCGCGGCGACGTCGCGCGCCTCGCCCTCGATCGCGTCGCCGAGGACCAGCGGCGCAAGGCCGCAGTCGCGCGCGACCGACGCCGCCGCCTCCAGCGCCATCGCGGGCGTCGCGATCACATGGCATTCGGCTGCGAACATGCCGGGTTCGGGCGTCTCGCTTTCGGGCTTCGCCAGCCATTCGACGATCGGGCCGGGGACGGCCAAGCCATGGAGCGACAGGATTTCGAGTGCCTGCGCGCGCGTCGTCGGATCGGGAACCGTCGGCCCCGAAGCAATCGTCGACGGATCGTCACCGGGAACATCGGATATGACGAGCGTGACCACCCGCGCCGGCGCGGCTTCGAGCGCGAGCCGTCCGCCCTTCACGGTCGAGAGATGTTTGCGGACGCAGTTGATTTCCGAAATCGTCGCACCGCTTTTGAGCAGCGCGCTTGCGAGCCGTTGCTCGTCGGCGAGCGAAATTCCCGGCGGCGGCGCGCTGAGCAGCGCCGATCCGCCGCCCGACATCAGGGCGATCACCAGATCGTCCGGGCCCAGCCCGCGCAGGAGCGCGCGCATGCGTTCGGTGGCGACGATACCAGCCTGGTCGGGGACCGGATGCCCCGCCTCTTCGACCTCGATATGCCGGCACGGAAGGGCGTGCCCGTGGCGCGTCACGACCAGCCCCGACAAGGGCGCATTCCAATGGGCTTCGACCGCCGCCGCCATGGCAGCGCTCGCCTTGCCGGCACCGATCACAACCGTGCGGCCTTTCGGCGGCGAAGGAAGCCGGGGCGGGACGCAAAGCGCCGGCATCGCGCTCGCCACAGCGGCATCGAACATGCGCCGCAGCGCGGTTCGCGCGCGCTCCGCTTCGGACGAGGCCGTCATGCCATTTCGATCCGGGGCGCGTTCAACACCCTAGCCCGCGCGCCGGCCGTCGGCGACGACGCATTGGGCGGGCGGGTCACCGCCATCGAGCACCGCGACGACGCAGCGCGCGGCGACCATGTTCGTGCGGTCGAGTCCTTCGCGCGTCGAAGCCCCGGCGTGCGGAGTCGCGATGACGTTCGGCAACGAGATCAACTCGTCGGTCACCGCCTTGTAATCGGGATCGCTCTCGCTCACGAAAACGTCGAGGCCCGCGGCGGCGATCCGACCCGACTTGAGCGCGGCGAGCAGCGCGCGATCATCGACGAGGCCGCCGCGCGCGGCGTTGATCAGAATCGCCGCCGGCTTCATCCGGTCGAGCGCCGTGGCGTCGATCATGAAGCGGGTTTCCGCCGTCAGCGGCGCATGAATCGATACATAGTCGCTGCGCGCCAGCAACTCGTCGAGATTGACGATCCGGATGCGGTTCCTGGCGACGAAGTCGGCCTCGACATGCTGCTCGACCGCGAGGATTTCGACATCGAAACCCTGCAGGCGCTGCACCAGGCTGCGCCCGATCCGCCCCAGACCGACGACGCCGACGGTCTTCCGGTACAGATCCGACCCCATCAGGATCGACCAGTTGCCACCGATCATATTCTGCTGCGTCTCGCGGAAGCGATGCCCGGCGGCGAGCATCAGCGCCATTGTATGATCGGCGACCGACGCGTCATTGCCCCCGGCAGCGATGCAGACGACCTTCCCGAGCTCTTCGGCCGCCGCCAGGTCGACGCGTTCATGGCCGACGCCCCGGCGCGATATGATGCGCAGCTCGGGCAGCGCCGCCTGCAATTCGCGCGTCACGCGCGCGTGGCCCACGATCCAGCCCGCCGCGCCGTCGAGCATCGCGACCAGTTCGTCGTGCATCAGATTGCCGTCGGCCTGCCCCGCCGGCAGTTCCGCCTGCACCACCGTGCAGCCCGCGCCTTCGAGATAAGCGGCGGTTTCGTCGTCGAAAAAGCGCTGGGTCACGACTACGCGACGATTTGGCACTTCGGATCCTCTCGCTGGCTCACTTCTCTGTTGAAGGCCTCGGGTATCGACCGGCCCCCGCAATCGCAATCGCACAAAGGCTATGAAATGATGCGAAACGTGCCGCTGCCGGCCCGATCCCCGCCCCGTCCGCAGCGTTGCGCCGGTTTCGGGCGCCGAAAAACATATATTGACGATTTTTGTACATCTTGACGACCCATTTCGTTTCGCGGATCGCGGGCGGAGTTCAAGACATCGGGAGCAACGAAATGACGAGCAAACTGACCGAGCCGGTCGTGATCATGGTCCCGAACGGATCACTGGGCGCGGGCGCCAGCGAGGAAGAGATGGAATATGGCATCGCCCGCGGCGCGCAGGTGATCGCGACCGACGCGGGGTCGACCGACAGCGGCGCCGCCTATCTCGCGCTCGGCATGTCGAAGAACAATCGCGCCGCGGTGAAACGTGATCTTGTCATCATGATGCGCGCCGCATCAAAAGCCGGCATTCCGATCGTCGTCGGCACCGCGGGCCAGGCGGGCGGCGACATGAACCTCGACTGGACGCGCGATATTGCGGTCGAGGTCGCGCGCGAGCTGGGCATCCGTCCCAGGATCGCACTGCTCTATTCCGAACAGGGCAAGGATGTGCTGAAGGCCAAGAATGCAGAGGGCCGCATCCGGCCGCTCGCCCCGATGGGCCCGCTCGACGACGCGACGATCGATTCCTGCGAGCATATTGTCGCAGCGATGGGGCCCGAACCTTTCATGGCCGCGCTCGAAGCCGGCGCCGACATCATCCTCGGCGGCCGGACGACCGATACCGCCGCCATCTGCTGTTATGCCCTATGGAAGGGCGCGCCGCTCGGGCCGAGCTGGCACGCCGGCAAGATCGGCGAATGCGGCGGCCAGGCATCGATCAAGGAGATCGACGGGCGCGGAATCCTGATCCGGATCGACAATGACGGTTTCGAGGTCGAAGCGCTCAACGCGATCAACAAATGCACGCCGCACAGCGTCTCGGCACACATGCTGTACGAAAATTCCGACCCCTTCTCGCTCACCGAACCCGGCGGCGTGCTCCACACGGCCGACAGCAACTATGAGCAGATCGGTCCGCGCGTCACACGCGTGACCGGATCGACCTGGGAAGAACGTCCCTATACGATGAAGCTCGAGGGAGCTTCAGCGGGCCAATATCAGACCGTGATGCTTGTGGGTATCCAGGATCCGGTGGTGCTCAGCGACCTCGAAACCTTCGAGGCGAACATGACCAGGCATCTGTACAACCGCGTACGAACGACGATCGGCGACGCGGCAGGCGATTTCCACATTTCGCTGCGCCTTTATGGCTGGAACGCCGTGTCAGGCGAGAAGGTGCCCGAGGGCACGCCGCCGCCGCGCGAAATCGGCGTGCTGTTCGTCGCCACCGCCGACACGCAGGAAATGGCGAACCAGATCGCCAAGGCGTGCAACCCGATCTTCTTCCACATGTACATGCCCGGCCATCACGGCGAAATGCCGAGCTATGGCTTCGCCTTCAGTCCCGCGGACATCCCGCGCGGCCAGCTTTACGAATTCCGCCTCAACCATGTCGTCGAATGCGACGATCCGATGGAGCTGGTGCGGACCGAATGGGTCGATCTGAGCGTCGAGGAGGCGGCATGATGGCGCGTGTCGGAGAGATTTGCAGCTATGTCCGGTCGAAGAACGCCGGCCCCTTCTGGGTGACGTTCGACCTGTTCTTCAAGAATGACGAGGATTTCGCGCGGTACGCGCGCCATCCGGCGATCGGCCCCGAAACCTTTCACCGCCTGTTCGGTGCCGAGCCGTCGCAGGTGAAGAGCTTTCCGGTCGAAAGCCTGAACATGGTCAAAATCTCGTGCGTGCGTCCGACCCCGTCGGGGTCGCGCGTCGAACGCGACCTCCACAGCGGCCAGATGTTCGTGCGCCTGCTCGACATCGAACTCGACTGACGAACCGATCCGGCCGGCCCCGATGTTGGCCGGACGGGATCCCGAATTGTAGTACCGCACAATCAGCGTCAAGATTGACGAATCAATATCAACATGTGACGAAACGGCATGGAAGACGATTATATCTCGGCCGAGGATGCCGCCGGCATTCTCGGCGTGTCGCGCGCGACCATCTATGCCTATGTCAGCCGCAAGGGCATTCGTTCGCGCCCGGTTCCGGGGACGCGCCAGCATCGCTATCGCCGCGTCGACGTCGAACAGATCAAGGCGCGCAGCGGACGCTCCGCCGCCAGTGGCGGCATCGAGATCGCGAGCCGGATCACGACGATCGGCGACGATGGAATCTTCTATCGCGGGCGAAGTGCCGCCGAACTGTCGGATAACGTAACGTTCGAACAGGTGGCGGCGCGGTTGTGGGACGTCGATACGTCGGTTTTCGACCGGCCTGCGCCGCGCGGCGGGCCGCTGTTCGAACGGCTCGACGCGCTGCTCGCGGCCGAAGCAGGGGTCGACCGCGCGATCGCGCATTTTCCGTTCCTCGAACAGGCGAACCCGCGCGGATATGATCTCAGCCACGCAGGCATGGCCGCGACCGGGGTCGACATCGTCCGCTGGCTGACCGCGATCATCCTCAACAAGCGCGAGGCGTCGGCCGATCCCGTCCACCTGCAGTTCGAACGCGCTCTGGTGCTGCATCCCGAACAGACCGAACTCCTGCGCCGCGTGCTGATCCTCGCCGCCGATCACGGCGTCAACGAGAACACTTATGCCGTGCGCATGGTCGCGCGCGCGGGCGTCACGCCATGGCGCTCGGTTTCGGTCGGGCTCGCGCTCGCGGTCGGGCGGCAGAGCAAGTTCGGCCAGAATGAATCGCTGCGCCGCTTCATCGGCGAGATATTGGCGGCGCCCGACCCCGAAGTCGTGGTGACGCGGCAGATCAAGGAGAATCAGGAGTTGCCGGGCTTCGGCAGCCCCATTTACCCCGACGGCGATCCGCGCGCGGCGGCGCTCGTCGCCTATTGCGACGACGCGCTTTCGGATCGTGCCGAATATCGCAAACTGCGCCGCGCGATCGAACTTGCATATGAATTCGGCGGACTGCGGCCCAACTTCGCCTTCGTCAGCACCTTTGCCGAAGCGCTCACGGGCTTGCAGACGCGGCGCGAACTCGTCGGGCTGAGCTCGAGCGAGGCGCCCTATCTGATCGGCCGTTCGGCGGGCTGGGTCGCGCATTGCATCGAACAGGTCGCGAGCGACGGGCATTTCGCGGACTCGGGCGATTGAGCCTGCGCGCGCCTATGACGCCGCCGATCGGAAGGGGCCACGATGCACGAAACGCTGGGCGATGACGACCGCTGGCTTTCCAGCCTGCCGCAAGACACGCGCGATTTCGTGCGCGCGCATGTCCGCCTGCGCCACTTCGCTGACCGCGCGCGCGTCTATGCGGTGGGCGACGAACCCGACGGCCTTTATCAGGTTGTGTCGGGCGAAGTCCGGCTGATGGCCTATCCCGCCGTCGGTCGCCAGATCCTGACGCTGGTGGCGCGGCGCCGGCACTGGTTCGGCGAGCTTTCGGTGGTCGACCGCGGCGCGCGCCCGCACGACGCGATCTGCCAGGGGCCCGTGGCACTGCACCACCTGCCGCTGCGCGATATCGACACCTTCGCGAAGACCGACGCCGGCATCTACGGCCACGTCGCGCTGATCGGGTGCGCACACCAGCGCGCAGCGCTGTCCTACATCGGGTCGATGCTCGCGAAGCCCAGTCGCGCGCGGCTCGCCGAAATGATCCTGAACATGGCGTCGCGCGAAGCGGGATCGGACCATCCGGTGCTGCAGATCAGTCAGGAAGACCTCGCGGGTCGCGTCGGCATGTCGCGCCAGCATCTCGGCAATCTGCTGTCCAGCCTCAAGGCCGCGGGCTGCATCGCCACCTCCTATGGCCGCATCCATGTCCTCGATGAAGCCGCACTCACGGCAATGGCGGACTGATGGCGGAGACCGCTCCCGGAACGGACGACGCCGCAAACAAGGCAACCGCCGCCCGGCGCGCTGGGGCGTGGGCCGCGCTGCTGATCCTGTCGATCGCGAGCACCTGGGCGCTCCGCACGCTCCATATCCCGGCGGCGCTGATGCTCGGCCCGATGCTGTCGGCGATCATCATCGCGCAATATCATGGCAAGCTCGAGATGCGCCGGCCGATCGTGATGGGCGCGCAGGCCTTGCTCGGCTGCCGGCTCGGCATGGCGATATCGCCCGAACTGCTGCATTCGGCGCTGGGTTACCTGCCGACCTTGTTCGCCTTCGTGCTCGCCGTCGTCCTCGCGACCGTCGCCCTCGCGGTCGTCGTCAGCCGCGCCAGCTGGTTCCCCGGCACGACCGCGGTCTGGGGCCTGTCGCCGGGCGCCGCGTCGGCGATGGTGATGCTCGCCGGGATATATGGCAGCGACGCACGGATCGTTGCGGTGATGCAATATCTGCGCGTCCTCGCCGCCGCGCTCGTCGCGATCCTCGTCGGCACCCTGATGGGCAGCCCCGAGGCCAATGGCCACGGCATTCCCACCACCGGCCCCGGCATCGTCTGGTTCCCGCCGATCGACGGGGTGGCGTTCACCGAAACGCTGGCGCTCGCGCTGCTCGGCGCGCTCGCCGCGTGGATCAGCAAGCGGTCGATCGCGATCCTGTTCGTCCCGATGATCGGCGGCGCCTTCCTCCAGATCAGCGGCCTCGGCCGGCTCGAGCTGCCCGCCTTCCTCGCCGCGGCGGTTTTCGCGGTGATCGGATGGAACATCGGTCTCAAATTCACGCGCGCTTCGCTACGCGCATCGATGAAGCTGATGCCGCGCATCGTCGCCGTCATCGCGGCGATGATCGCACTGTGCGGCGCCCTGTCGTGGCCGCTCGCCCATGTGATCGGCGTCGACGCGCTGTCGGCCTATCTCGCGCTCAGCCCCGGCGGACTTGATTCGGTGCTGATCATCGCGACGAGCACGCATGTCGACCTGCCGCTGATTCTCGCGGCGCAAATCGTGCGGTTGATCGTTGTCATGACCGTCGCACCGCCCCTCGCACGCCTCGTCGTCCGGCGCGTTCTCGCGGGCAGTCGCCCGGCCCCATAATATTTGCCGCGGCATGCATGGAACCATAGGTTTTGCGCGATTGAGCGGGGTTATACGTCCCGATATTCCCTGTTTTTACAAGGCGGATCGTCCGCCGCCGATCATCAGGGAGGGAAATGAAGATGCGACACCGATGGACCCGGACCGTGCTTGCGACATGCATCGCCGCCGCGCTTGCCGCGCCCGGCCTCGGCCATGATGCGCCCGAAGGCGAAGCCAAACCCTTTCGCGGGCCGCTGAAGCCCGACATGCCGCTCGCACAAGGCTATAATGACGCCGCGAAAGCGCTGTCACTGGCCGACGACAACCCGCTGATCCGCTGGGAATATCGCGTGTGGTGCGAGACCGGCTATCGCAGCGTCGGCGACGCAGGCACCGGGCAGGAAGTCGATACGCCTGCCGATGTCACGCGCGACATGGTTTCGCCCAAGGGCTTTTTCCACACCGGCCACGCGCGCGAACTGTTCACGCCCGGCGGCGCGCGTTTCCTCGACAATGCCTGGTATTTCGGCGCCAACGGGCTGGGCGTCGTCGTCGTCAGGACCCCCGAGGGTCTGTTGCTGTTCGACACGATGGGCACGCCCGAGGAATTCGAGAAGACCGTCCTCGCCGAAATGCCCGCCGCCGGACTCGACCCCAGGGACATCACTTATGTCTTCGTCGGCCATTATCATTGGGATCACACTGGCGGCGTCAACACGATGCGCAAGCTGGCGCCGAATGCCAGGATTGTGATCGGCGAACCCGACGCCGCGATCATCGATACCGCGCGCAAGACATTGCTCGCGGGCGAGCCCGTCGAACCCGCCAACGCCCTCGCCTCGCCGCGCGCCAAGCCAAAGACCGCCGAAGAAGCCGCAGCGCTCCGCGATCTTCGCCTCCGCTCGATCCCCGAACGGTTCGACGTCCTCGTGCCCGCAACACCGGGGCTCAAGACCGGGATGCTGAAGATCCGGACGGGTAAGAGCACCGATGTTTTCGCAATGCTGACGCCCGGTCACACGCCGGGTCAGATGGCGGTGGTCGTTCCGGTTCGGCACGAGGGTGGCATCCGCAACCTGCTGATCATGAGCGGCAACGACCAGCCCGAAGAAGCGGCACAATATGCTATCTCGACCGATTACCTGCGCTCGGCCGCAGCACAGCTTGGCGCCGACACGCTGATCAACACCCACCCCTATCAAAGCGCGATGTATTACCACCTGCGTCAGCTCAAGGCCGACCCGAAGGCGCCCAATCCATTCGCGATGGGTGTCGATGGCGTCAACCGCTTCCTCGGCATTTACGCCGAGTGCCAGCGCGCAACCAAGCAGCGGCTGCAGGATGGAACCTGGCTCGGCTTCTGATCGGTACCGGGAAAAGGAGAACGGGCCGATCCGCTGTTGGATCGGCCCGTTCCTTATGCGCGGGTGCCCGTCCCGCTAAAGGATGACGCCGGTCAGCGTCGCGGTGGCAATCAGGATCAGCGACAGCAGGAACGCCCATTTGAGGCCGAAGCGCTGCATCTCGCCGACGTCCTTGCCGATCAATCCCGCGAGCAGATAGATCGCCGCGATCAGCGGGCTGAGCCCGTGGATCGGCAAGGCGAGCAGCGACGCGCGCGCGATGACTTCGGGGGCGACCTGATAATGCGCCGCTGTTTCCGCGATCACCGGCACGACGCCGAAATAGAAGGCGTCGTTCGACAGCACGAAGGTCAGCGGCATCGCAAGAAACGCAGTCACGACCCCGATGTGCGGCCCGAGTCCGGGCGGGACCAGCGTCACCGCGCCGTCGGCCATCGCGTCGATCATCCCCGTCCCCTGCATAACCCCGGTGAAAGAGCCCGCGGCGAGGATCAGCAGCACGATCGGCAGACCGTTTTCGGCATGCGCCTGGATGCGCTCGCCCTGCTGCGACACTTTCGGATAATTGACGAGCAGCGCGACTGCGAGCCCGATCATGAACACGAGCGGCAGTGGCACGATCCCGCTGATCGCCGCGCCAAGGATGGCGAGCGTCAGGGCGAGGTTGAAATAGAAAAGGCCGGGCCGGCGCAGCGTTTCGTCACGCTCGAAAAGGAGCGGCCCACCGGCGCCGTGGACTTCGGTGCCCTCGACCGCGATCCTCTTTCGTTCGCGGCGCCCAAGGTGCCACGCGATCAACAGCGTTCCGGCGATCCCCGCCCCCCACGTCGGGAGCAGCGGGACGAAGATATCCGACGGATCGATGTGCAGCGCCGCCGCTGCGCGCCCCATCGGGCCACCCCACGGCGTCAGGTTCATCACGCACGACGCCGAGCCCAGATTGACCGCGAGAACGAGCGGGTTCATCCCCAGCCGGCGATAGACGGGCAGGAAGGCGGTGACGGTGATCAGCGCCGTCGTCGCGCCATCGCCGTCGAGCGCGACGACGAGCGCGAGGAGCGCCGTACCCAGCGACACGCGCACCGGATCGTCGCCCGCAAATTTCAGGACGCGATCGACGAGCGGATCGAAGAGGCCCGCATCGATCATCACCGCGAAATAGAGCACGGCGAACAGCAACAGTGTCGCCGTCGGCGCGAGCTTCGAAATGCCGTCGACCGCCATTGCGCCAAGGTCGGCGCCATGGCCCGCGAACAGTCCGAAGATGACGGGAATAATGGTCAACGCGACGAGCGCCGACATGCGTTTGGTCATGATCAGGACCATGAAGGTCAGGACCATGAGATAGCCGAGAAACATGAGCATTATAGTTGCGATTCCGTTCCCTGGCGGTGGTCGGGCGTGGCGGCTCCCGGCCGGCATGCCCCGCCCCTACCGCAACGCGGCGCTGAAGGTGACGCCGAACTGGCGCGGCGCGCCATATTGGACATAGTGATAGAAACTGCTGCCCGTCTGCCAGATGCGATAGACCTTGTCGGTAAGGTTCCGGCCCCACAGCCGGACCGAGAAGCGATCGTCGAGATGATAGGTCAGGCTGGCGTCGATCAGGGTGCGCGCTTTGCGATACTCGAGAAAGTCGTTGATATTGTTGTCATAGATGTCGCTCTGATAGTCCATCGACACCTGCGCGCGCAGCCAGCCCCAATCGGCGTCCTCCGACGTCTGCAGGCCCAGATCGGCCGCCAGCGCGTGCTTGGGCGTGCGGCTCAGCCGGTTGCCCGCGCCATTGGTGGTCACCGGGGTGCCGTCGGCGAGGAAGGCCGACGTCTGGATGAAATCGGTGAAATAGGGATCGAGATAGGTGTAGCGCACCGTCGCATCGATCCAGCGCGCGGGGGCGACGATGACCTCGGTCTCGACTCCCTTGATCGTCGCGTCGCCCGAATCGACGGTCACGCGCGTCCCCGTCGGCCCCTGTGTCGCGTCGGGGACGACCTTCGCGGTCTGGAAATCGCGATACTTCATCCTGAAGGCGGAGACATTGACGCGCACACGGCGGTCGAGCCAATCGGTCTTGAGCCCGATTTCATAGTTGGTACCGCGTTCGGGGTCGGTCGGAACGCGCGCCAGGGCGGCGTTGCTCGGCTGTTCCTGGAATGCGCCCGCCTTGAACCCCGTCGACAGCGTCGCGAAGGCGAAGATATTCTCGTTGAAGCGCCAGTTGGCGCCGACGCGATAGGTGAAGATGCCATCGTCGAAGACGCCCGGCAAATCTGCAGTGTCATAGGCAGTCGTGGGCGACGCCAGCGATCCGGTGAGGCGCCGCGCGCGATAGACTTTCCGTTCCTTCGTATAACGCCCGCCGGCGAGCAGCTTCAGCCCGAAGTCGAAGCCATATTCGGCCTCGCCGAACACGGCATAGCTGTTATTGGTCGCGTCGCCGAAGAAGCGGTTGATCGTCGTCGGGGTCGCCGACTGCTGGGTCTCGCGTTCGCGGTGAATATCGTCGTGATTGTAATAGAGGCCGGCGACCCAGTTGAAGGCGCCGCCGCCGTTCGACGACAGCCGCGTTTCGGCCGAATAGGAGTCCGCCGATTCGGCCTGAAACACCTGAAGACCCGACACCGGCAGCCCGATCCGGGCATTGGTCGCGGCGTCGGTCCCGTCGAGATCGTTCGCATAATCGAAGTCGAGCGTGCGCCACGCCGCGGTGGTCGTCCAGTTCGCAAAGCCGAGATCGGTGTTGAATTCGATGCGCGCCCCGCCGGTCCTCGATGTGTTGAAGCCCAGCCGGTCGGGGTTGGCGCGGCGCGGCTTGTCGTAATCGGCGTAGCCCTTGCCCGGCGTGAAAGGCAGCAGGAAGACGTTGAAGCGCGACGTGTCCGACAGGTCCTGGCTGGCGATGTCGCCCGAAAGCAGCAAAGTGCTCCGTTCGCCGATGTCGGCGCGGACGTGCAGGCGCGCCGACAGCTTGTGCTCGTCGTCGAGCGCGCGGCCGTCCACGGTCTTGCGGAAACCGTCGTTGGTCTCGGCGCCGAGGACGAGGCGCGCGGCGATCCCGCCCGTGATCGGCGCATTGAGCATCAGATTGCCGTTGAGCTGCCCATATTCGCCGAAGGTCAGCTGGGCGGTCGATTCGAAGCTGTCGACCGGCTTCGCAGTGATGAAATTGACCGCACCTGCAACGACATTCTTTCCCCAGAGCGTGCCCTGCGGTCCCTTCAGCACCTCGACGCGCTCCATGTCGTAGAAGTCGATGCCGAGCATCGCGGGGCGCGCGAGATAGACGCCGTCGAGGAATGCGACCGAAGACGGATCGCCGCCGGCGCTGCCTGCGCCGCCGCCGACGCCGCGGAACCAGAGGCGCGGCGCCGATTTCGGGAAGGCGTCGAAATTGATGCCTGGCGTTACCTGCGCGAGCCGCGCCGCGTCGGTGACTCCCTTGGCCTGAAGCTCGGCGCCGGTCACCGCGGTGATCGTCACCGGCGTATCCTGCTGGGACTCGGCGCGGCGGCGCGCGGTCACGACGATGTCGTGGATGCCGGCTTGCGCCGCCCGGGTCTCCTCGTCCGGCGTCGCCGGCGCGGCCCCGGTTTGGGCATAGGCGGGCGCCGAGCAGAAGAGCATGGCGGTCGTGGATGCAAGCAACAGCGGACGTGTCCGGAATTCAGGCATAAATCCTCCCCTCGCGCGGACGCTGTCTTTGGAGCACCCTGCGCATCAATCTGGCTATGGCCGGTATGTTCGATGGCCGCCCGCAACACCTTGCGCGTCGCTGGATGAAGTCAATCGGGTTGGCGAAACCGATGCGAACATATGACGTATAAAAACAGATCAAAATGGGATTATGCATCGTTACATGCGCCCTCACTATCGGCGAGAGGGATCAATCGGCGCGTCCGGGCACCCGACTGGCAGCCGGATTGGCCGGACTCGTGATTGCAAAGGATTTGGCAGTCACGGGCGCGACGTTTCGGTAGGCAGGCCCGACATATCGGGAGATTGTTCATGACAACCTTGTTGGAAAGGCCCACGATCCGCGACACCGTCTCGGAAGAGGAGTGGGCGCTGCGCGTCGATCTTGCGGCGGCATATCGGCTCGTCGCACTTTATGGGTGGGACGACCTGATCTTCACCCACCTGTCGGCGCGGGTGCCGGGTCCCGAACATCATTTCCTCATCAATCCCTATACGCATATGTTCGAGGAGATCACCGCGTCGTCGCTGGTGAAGATCGATATCGAGGGCAACAAGGTGACCGATACGCCCGCCCCCGTGAACCGCGCGGGCTTCGTCATCCACTCGGCGATCCACGCGGGCCGCGAGGACGCGGCGGCGGTGCTCCACCTTCACACACCGCATGGCCAGGCGGTCTCGGCGATGGCGTGCGGGCTGCTCCCGCATACCCAGACCGCGATGATCGCGCAGCACGACGTCGCCTATCACGACTTCGAAGGCATCGCGACCGAGCTCGACGAGCGCGAGCGGCTCGTCGCCGACCTCGGCACCAGGAATATGATGATCCTGCGCAACCACGGCACGCTGACCGTCGGCGCGACGGTCGCCCAAGCCTTTCTGCGCATGTATTTCCTCGAGCGCGCGTGCGAGGCGCAAGTGCTGATGCTGGGCGTCGGGCGCGACGGGCTCAACAATCCCAACCAGGGCGTCGCCGAAAAGGTCGAGCAGCAGACGCAGCCCGAGGGTATGGGGATGCTCGCGCAGAGCCTCGCCTGGCCCGCGCTGCTTCGCAAGCTCGACCGCATCGACCCGGGCTTTCGTGACTGAAGCGCGGCACGATGCATTTCGGGCATGAATACACGCGCGGACAAAATGTAACTTAGTTGTCATTCCTTTGCCGCCGCGCCTGATAGGTCCGGCCGAAAGCCGGACAGCGGCGGCAAAGGGAGAGACATGAGTGGGTCAAGATCGTACGGATCCGGCGGGCGCCGGACAGGATATCCCTGCCATCTCCGACGCCCCGGCATCGGACGAGGCGCCGCCCCTCGGCTGGAGTACGATATTTTTCTACGGCCTCGGCTCGGCTTCGAACGGGATCAAGAACCGCAGCATCTCTACCTTCCTGCTGCTCTTCTACAGCCAGGTGGTCGGGCTGCCGGCGACCTGGGTCGGTAGCGCGCTCGCCGTCACGCTGATCCTCGACGGGCTGTTCGATCCCGTGATCGGACAGATTTCCGACAATTTCCGCAGCCGCTGGGGGCGTCGCCACCCCTTCATCTATTTTTCGGCAATCCCCTACGCGATCGTCTTCGTCCTGCTCTGGACCCCGCCCGCCGGCTGGTCGCCCGGCGCGCTGATCGCCTATATGACCGTGTGCATCGTCCTCCTGCGATCGATCGACACTTTCTTCGAGGTACCCGCGTCGGCGATGTCGGCTGAACTGACGACCGACTATCACCAGCGCACCTCGCTGATCGCGAGCCGCTATTTCTTCACTTTCGCGGGCGGCCTGACGATGATCTGGATTGCCTACAGCTTTTTCTTCGACGCGGATCGCGGCGGTCTCTTCGCCCGCGCGTCCTACGGCCATTATGCGGTGCTCGCCGGGATCGCGATCGCGCTCAGCATCCTCGGCTGCGCGATGGGTACGCACCACCGCATCCCCTGGCTGCGCCAGCCGCCCCAAAGAAAATTGACGATCGGCCTGCTGTTCAGGGAACTCGCGCAGACGCTCGCCAACCGGTCGCTCTGGCTCGCCAACGCGGCGGGCCTGTTCACCGCGATCGCGACCGGGATGGTCGGCGGGCTCGCGACCTATTTCCAGGTATATTTCTGGGAACTGACGCCGAGCCAGCTGTCCTATCTGCCGATCGCGGGCATGATCGCAGCATTGCTGGGGATAGTGATCGGTCCCTGGATCACGCGCTGGCTGGGCAAGAAAAAGGGCGGGATTGCGATGTTCGCCGTGCTGATGATCGTGTCGATCACGCCGATCTCGCTCCGTCTCGCCGGCCTGCTGCCGCCGAACGGCACCCCGCTCATCTTCGGCCTGCTGTTCACCGAGGCGCTGTTGATCGCGATGCTGACGCTGATGACCTCGATGGCGATCACCTCGATGATCGCCGACGTCGCCGAGGACAGCGAGGTCAAGACCGGGCGCCGCTCCGAGGGCCTGCTCTTCTCGGTCGACAATGTGCTCAAGAAATCGACCGCGGGCGCCGGCGTGTTCGCCGCCAGCCTGATCCTGACCGCCGCCGGCCTGTCGGGTCAGGTTCGCCCGGGCGAAATATCCGAGGCGGCGCTGCACCAGATGGGGCTCTATTTTGTACCCGCGATCATCCTGATCTATGGCGGCGCGATCGTCAGCCTGCTCGTCTTCCCGCTCGACGAGAATACGCACAAGGCGAACCTCGCGGCGCTGCGCACGCGCAAGCAAACCGAAAGGACCGACCGGCCGATCTGAAGAGGCCGACCGGTCGGCAGCGGAGGAGAGCTAGTCGATTTCGACGGGAAGCAGCGGGACGAAATATTGTCCCGCGTGCGAATCCGCGTCGCCGAGCGATCCCTGCACGGCGGTACGCGGGAAACTGATCTTGAACACATGGATCGACGGCAGGCGGAACTGGCGCACCGCATTTTCCGATACTCCGAACAGATCGGCGATCGCGCGCGGGGCAAGCTGCGGCGCGCAGGCGATCCGCTCGAAACTTTCGCCGTCGTGGCAGAAGATATCGATCGTCACCCAAAAGGGGCCCGCGCTTTTCGACCGGATATATTTGGCGATCTCGCCGAGTTTAGCCATGCGCCCCCTCCCCGATCGTCTCGAAGTGCGTCCGCGCCAGCTGGTCGGGCCGGTCGACGTGCACGACATGGTTGAGCTTGAATTCGAAATGGCATCCCAGTTCGACCTCGGCGGGCGAGAAGGGAAAGGCGAAGCTGGGCAATGGATCGTCGAGGTCGAGCGGAAAATGCAGGATATACGGGTTGCAATATTTGGCGATCTCGGTCGCCAGTTGCTGCGTCGGCGCCCAGACGAGTGTCATCAGCCCGACCTCGTGCGGCGGCGCCGCGGCAGGCGCCTTGTTCACCGCATCCTTTCCATAAGGACGAAATTCGATGCCATAGTCGCCCGCATCGAGAGCGAAGACGCGCGCAATGCCCGCGCGCAGAAAGGCGTCGAGATTGCCGAGCCATTCGTCGAAACGCGCGAGCAGCCCGGGATCGGCAATCGCGCTGAACACCATGGTCCGGTATCCCGCGGCGCCCGATCCCTCGAGCTTGACGGTGTAAGGCATCGTCTCGGCGCGCGATCCGGTCACGCGCACCGTGCGGTCGTCCACCGCTTCATATTGCGCGTCGCTCGCATCGAGCAGGACGCCGGGTTCGCGCAGCCGGAACGGATCGCTATTCTCGTAAAGCAGGTGTGCCGACACCGTATAGGGGGTGCACCGGTTCGCCGTGTGCAGCGGTTCGATATCGAAACCGTCGGCGTCGATCGACAGCATGACGCCCCCGAGCCGTGTGTGCACGGTGCACAACCCGCCGCATTCGGCGGTCTTGGCGGCGTGCCACGAGGCACCCGCGGGAAACCCCCGCATCAGCGGCACCGCCGACAGGACTGCTGTGTCCGTCGTGCGCCCCGACAGGATGATGTCGGCGCCCGCCGCGATTGCGTCGGCGAGCGGTTCGTAGCCGAGCAGCCCGACGATATGGTCGCATTCGAGCAAGCGCTCGCGGGTCAGCGGCGGCGCGGGGTCGAGCGGATCGATCTTGCCGGCGCCCAGCAGCGGCAGCAGGTCATCCGCCGACACTTCCGAATAGATCAGCGCAAGGCGCGCGGTCAGCCCTTC
>CBJKNR010000003.1:0-26812 GCA_966417555.1 uncultured Sphingopyxis sp. | reverse complement strand
GCCCTGTGCCTGCGGCTGGAGCTTCGGCGCTTCGCCGAGGTGCCATTTGCCGATGTGGAGCGTGTGGTAGCCCGCCGCCTTCACCGTCTCGGCGATCGTCACCTCGCTCGCGGGGACGCCCATGTCGGGATAGGCCGGGATGTCGGGCGTGATGAGATCTCTGTGGAAAATCGCGCGGTGCGGCCCCACTCCTTCGCCATGCGCCATATTTTCGGCGAACTCGACGGGGACCGCCGTATATTCGAAGCCGAAGCGTGTCGGATAACGCCCGGTCATCATCGCCGCGCGCGACGGCGAGCAGGTCGCGTTCGCGGCATAGGCGGTGGTGAAATTGACGCCTTCGCTGGCAAGCGCGTCGATATTCGGCGTCTTGACGATCCCGTCCGCGACACCGCCGCCGCCCAGGCTGATGTCGTTGTAGCCGAGATCGTCGGCGACGATCAGGATGATATTCGGCGGGCGCTTGCCCTCCAGAGGCTTGGCCGGGCCCTGCTGCCAGGCGATCGCGCGGTTCGGCTGCACCGGATCGTTCCAGTCCTGGAGGATGCCCGGAATGCGATATTTATTCACCTCGAACGCCCAATATCCGCCCGCGCCGGCAAGTAGAAATGCGCAGAGGGCGATCGATCTCTTCTTCATCATCATTCCCCCTATCGCAGCGTCGGCTTGTCCGGAAACTATTGACACTGTATGTGTCATTATATCGACCGGCACGCAAGATTGTTTGACCCCGGCGTCAAGCCGGGCCAGCAGGGACGCCATGGCGACAGGGTTGAAAAAGATGGGCGCGCAAAAGATCGACGCCGACCGGATCGACGGCCGGCGCGCGCGCGGGCGGTCAAGTCACAAGCGCATCGTCGAGGCGATGATGGAGCTGATCGTCGAGGGCGACCTGTCGCCGAGCGCGGCGCGCGTCGCCGAGGAGGCCGGCATTGGCCTGCGCACCGTGTTCCGCCATTTCGACGATATGGACGCACTCTATGCCGAGATCACCGCGACGATCACCGAAGAGGTGATGCCGGTCGTGATGGCGCCCTATCCTGACCAGCCGTGGCAGGGCAATATCCGCGAACTCGTCGGCCGGCGTGTCCGGGTGTTCGAGACGACGCTGCCCTTTCGCCTCGCCGCCAATATCAAGCGCTATCAGTCGCCCTTCCTGATGGGGCAATATAGCCGCGTCGTGATGCTCGAGCGCGAGCTGATCCTGCGCCTGCTGCCGGCGACCGTTCGCGCCGACCGGATCGGCGTCGAGGCCCTGTGCGCGGCGCTGTCGTTCCACACATGGCGTACGCTGCGTCACGACCAGAGCCTGTCGGCCGAGGAAGCGGGCACGGTGATGGCGCACATGGTCGAGGCGCAGATGGCGGCGATCGCCGCCGACTGAGTGCCTATCCGCGCGCGTGGCGCCCGCGGCGGCGAAGCCCCCAGATCAGGCCCGAGACCAGCAGAACGAATGCGCCCACCCACAGCCCGAAGCGGACCAGCCGCGGCTTGCCCTGTTGTTCGAAAGCATAGCGGTTGATCTGTTCGTCCGCGGTGTAACCCGCGGGCATGTCGAGCACGCCGTTCGCCTTTGCATAGGCGCGGTAGTCAGCCATCATCGCCTTGAAGCGGTCGGGCTCGGCGGCGGCGAGGTCGCGCGTCTCGCCGGGGTCGACCTTCAGGTTGAATAGGCGCCACTGGCCGTCGCCGGTCGGCGCGAGGTTGCGCACCAGCTTGTAATCCCCACGGAACAGCGCGGCATTGCCCGACAGTTCGTAACCGAGCGGCGCGTCGCCATGGACGCTTGCCGCACCGCCCTTCAGCATCGGAACGAGGCTGCGGCCGGTAACGGGCTCGACCGCCCTGCCCCGCCAGCTTCCGCCATGGCCGGGCACGCCGGCAAGCTCGGTCAGCGTCGGCAATATGTCGGTAACATGCGCCAGCCCGTCGCTGATGGCGCCCGCCCGAATATCGGCATGCCCGGGCCAGGCGATGATCAGCGGCACGCGCAGCCCGCCTTCGGTCGCGCTGAACTTGTAGCCCGACAGCGGCGACGCCGCGGCGCTCGCCCAGCCCGGCCCGATCGCCGAAAAACTGCCGCGGCGGCCGATGTTCGCGGTCGAAAGATCATATTGCATGTCGAGGTACAGGCGGTTGCGCACGCTATTGAACGGGTCCGTCGGCTCCGCGCCATTGTCCGAAAGAAAGACGAAGATCGTGTTCTCGTAGTCGCCCGTGGCTTTGAGGTGCGCGACGAGGCGGCCAACCTCGCGATCCATCGCGGTCGCCATCCCGGCATACGCCTGCATCACGCGCACCGCGGCCGCGCGCTCCTCGGCGTCGAGCTTTTTCCAGTCGGGCGTCGTCGCCATCGTGACGATCGGGACGCCCGCGGGCACGATGCCGAGCGCCGCCGCGCGCTTCGCCCGCGCCTCGCGGAGCGCGGTCCAGCCCTCCCTGTACATCGCCGAATAGCGCGCGATGTCGCTGTCGGGCGCCTGCACCGGGATATGATTGGCGAGGAAATTGACCGAGGCGAGGAAGGGTTTGCCGCTTTTCCGGTCGGCCTCGATATAGTCGATCATCCGCTGCACGACGAAATGCGACGAATAATAATCCTTGGGCAGCGTCGCGGGCTTGCCGTTCTCGGTCCAGTTCGCCTTGTCGTACATGCCCTCGATCGGGCGCTGCTCGAAATTGTCGGCGCCCGCGTCGGCGAGACTGAAGGCGCGGTCATAGCCGCGCGCATGCGGCAGCCGCGTGGCATCGCTGCCGAGATGCCATTTGCCGGTGAGATATGTCCGATAGCCCGCCGCCTTCAGGAGCTCGCCGATCGTCACGACACGGTGGTTCATCACCGTGTCATAACCGGGCTTGCCGCGATGCGCGTCGGGGATCGTCTCGGGCATGTTGCCGAGGCCATTGCGGTGGTTCATCACCCCTGTCTGCAGCATCGCGCGCGACGGCGAGCAGGACCCGGCGACATGGAAATTCGAGAAGCGCATGCCCGCTTTTGCCAATGCGTCGATATTCGGCGTCGCGATCTCGGAACCAAAGGAGCCGACATCGGAAAAGCCCCAGTCGTCGGCGAGCAGGATCACGATGTTGGGATGGCCGGGCACCGGAGCGGCGGTTTGCGCCTGCGCAGGAATTATGCCGGTCAGAACGCCGATTGCGATGATGGCAGCACGCCGGGACCCGCCTAAGCGACCCGGCATTTAGTGGTCCTCCTGCGCACTGCCATCACTCCCACCCCCTCGGGATGTGACACTTACTATGTCAATATATAGCCGAGTCAATGGGCCGATGCCGGAGTTTCACCTTAACGCTCGCGGTAATCCGGCGCCCGCTTTTCGAGGAAGGCAGCAAGCGCCTCGCGATGATCCTCGGTCGCCGAAAGGACCACCTGCTGGCGGTCCTCGATCGCCATCGCCGCCTCGAGACCGGGAGCATCTATGTTGAGATTGAGCGCCTGTTTGGAGAGACGGAGACCATAAGGCGACGTCGCCAGCATTTCGTCAGCGAGCGCGAGGCCGCGGTCCAGCAACACCTCCTCGTCAACGACCTCGCTGACGAGGCCCACACGCAGTGCTCGCTCGGCATCGATGAAACGGCCGGTCAGGATCATCTCCGACGCGAGGCTCGCCCCGACGAGGCGCGGGAGGAAATAGCTCGACGCCATGTCGCAGCCGCCGAGGCCGATGCGGATATAGGCGGCGTTGCAGCGGAACGATGGCGCGGCGTAACGCACATCGGAGGCAAGCAGCAGCGACAGGCCACCGCCACATGCCGCGCCGTGGCCGAGCGCGACGATCGGCTGCGGGCAGGCGCGCATCTTGCGATAGATATTGCCGATGCGCGTCTGGGTGCGCAGCGTGCGCAGCACCGGCGTCTCGTCGCTCGAGCGGTCTTCCTGGATGTCGAGCCCGGCGCAGAAGCCGCGCCCCGCGCCGCGCAGGATCACGACGCGCACATCGGGGCGCTCGGCGAGCCCGCCGAAATAGGCGTTGAGTTCGTCGACCAAACCCTCGTTCAGCGCATTGAGGCGCTCGGGCCGGTTGAGCGTCGCGATCTCGACCGCGCCTCGGCGTTCGACAAGCAGTTCGCTCACAGCGTCTGCCCGTCGTCGACGGTGATCACGCTGCCCGTGATGCCGAGCGCGGCGTCGGAGCAGAGCAGGAGCAGCGGCGCGTGGAGATCGCTCGGCGGGCGCATGCGCTGGCGCGGGAAGCTCTTGATCATCGCCGCGCCGACGTCGCCCTCGAACAGCCCGGCGGTCATTTCGGATTCGAAATAGCCGGGCTGGATCACGTTGACGCTGATCCCGCGCCGCGCCCATTCGCGCGCCAGCGCTTTCCCGAGATGGCGCACCGCCGCCTTGGTCGCGCCATAGACCGAGGTCGCGGGAAAGACCTTTTCGGCGGTGATCGAACCGATCAGGACGATGCGGCCGTGCTGCTTGTCGCGGCTGCCCGCCTTGTCGAGCCGCTTCGCGCCCTCGGTCGCGGTCAGGAAGACGCCGCGGACGTTGGCGGCGAGCAGAAAATCGACGTCCTCGACCGAGAGCCCCATCGCCATCTTCTCGGTCGCGACGCCCGCATTGGCGACGATGGTATCGACCGTTCCGAAAGCGGCCTCGGCGGCGTCATAGGCGGCCCTGGTCGACGCCTCGTCGGTGACGTCCATGCTGACGGCGATCGCCTGCCCGCCCGCGGCCTCGATCGCGGCGACCTGCTCGGCGAGCTTGTCGGCGCGCCGCGCGGCAAGCACCACTTTCGCTCCAGCCGCCGCGAGCGCTTTTGCGAACCCCGCGCCGAGGCCCGAGGAGGCCCCCGTTACCAGTGCCACGCGGCCGGTGAGGTCGAATTTCGGTTGCTCCGCCATCATGCTCCCTTTCCTTCGTTTGCTATGCAGTGGTCCCGATTGACGTTCACGTCAACCTTCCGGCCGGCTGCTCCTGAAAAGCGGGAAAACATGTTGACGAAACTATTTTGTTCCCCTAATGTTCTTCATGTGCACAGCGAACCTCATCCCCCGTCGCGGCTGCCGAGCGCGGCGGGCGGGGGATAAAGGTTCCGCTTTCGCGTTCCGCATCGCGTCCCTCCATTACCCCATCGGGATTCCCGCCAAGCGATTGAGCTTGTGCGATCTGCGGCATTGATCGCTATCGCAAAGGGCGCCACACAGGACCCGTGGGATTGGACGAAATGAGGGGCCCAACATGCATGCCGTCGAAACCTTCGAACTCGTCCTCGGGCTGCTCGCGCTCGTAATTGGCCTCCACTGGCTCGCGCTGAAACTGCGCTGGCCGCCCGCGACCGCGCTTCTGGTGGGCGGCGGCGGGCTGGCCTTCATTCCGGGCTTGCCCGAGATCTCGCTCGATCCCGAACTGGCGCTCGTGCTGTTCCTGCCGCCGCTCTTGATGGACGGCGCCTATTTTACCGCGCTCGGCCGGTTCCGGCGCCATCTTCCCGGCATCCTGTCGCTTGCCGTCGGCGCAGTGGTTTTCACGACGCTCGTCGTCGGCGTGGTCGTGCACATGATCGTCCCCGAACTGCCTTGGGCGGCGTGCTTTGCGCTCGGCGCGATCGTCTCCCCGCCCGATGCGGTGTCGGCACGCGCGGTGCTGAAGGGTGTCCATTTGCCCCGGAGGCTCGAAGCGCTGCTCGAAGGCGAAAGCCTGCTCAACGACGCGACCGGCCTGATCCTCTTCCGCTTCGCGGTCGCCGCGACGCTCAGCGGCGTGTTCCACACCGGCGAGGCGGTGCAGAGCTTCGCCTTCGTCGCGATCGGCGGGGTGATCGTCGGCGCGCTCGTCGCCGCGGGCTGGATCTTCCTCGCCAAGCGCCTGCAGGATCGCATGCTGATCATGCTCGTCACGATCCTGCTCTGCTGGGCCGCCTATATCGCCGGTGAGGCGGTGCATGTGTCGGGCGTCATCGCAACCGTCACCTCGGGGCTCGCGATGGGCTGGTACCAGCACGAGATCTTGTCGGCCGACGTGCGCCTGCGTGCCAATTCTGGCTGGTTCATCATGGTGTTCGTTCTCGAAGCTTTGGTCTTCATCCTGATCGGCTTCTCGCTCCGCGGCGCGATCGAGCGGATCGGCGGGATCGGGGCGATGCCGCTCTCGTGGACCATCGTGATCGCCGCGGTTGTGATCGCCGTCACGATCGCGCGCTTCGTCTGGATTTTCGGATCGGAGACGCTTCTCGGGATCGCCCGCAAGCTGGGACTGGAACGCGCACGCCCGCTCGGCTGGCGGCAGGCGACGGTGCTGAGCTGGGCGGGGATGCGCGGCGTCGTGACGCTGGCGGTCCCGCTGACCCTTCCCGTCGACATGCCCGGCCGCGACCTGATGCTGATTTGCGCCTTCGCGGTGATTTTCGTGACCGTCGTCGTACAGGGATCGAGCCTCGGCATGCTCATTCGCGCGGTGAAACCGGTCGACACCGATCCGCCCGCCAAAATGGCGATGCCCGCCGCCGAAGCCGCGATGGCACGCGCGCGGTTCGCGGTGGTCGAAAGGCTCGCCTATGACGAGAATGGCACGCTCATCCACCCGATGATGCTCGAGGAACATCGCAAGCGGATGAATTTCATGGAACGCTACGAAGCCGATGCAAGCACCGCCATGGACGGGCTACGGTCGCATTTCGACGTGCTGCTCCAGGCGATCGCCGCCGGACGCGCCGAACTGCTCCGCATCCACCGCGCGGGACTGATCGAGGACGAAGTTCTTCACGAACTCGAACGCGACCTCGACGTCGAGGAACTGGCGATGACCCTGCAGTTCGGCGAACAGGCCTAACGTGCCGTCGATTGCGAATAGGGTCGCGCGTCCGAAGCCTTGCCCCACGCGGTGTCGGGTTTGGCCTGCATCGTGAAGCGCAGCGTGCCACCACCGCGGATCTCGGCGTCCGAAATCCAGCTGCGCGTCAGCGCCTTGCCGTTGAGTTCGACCTTGCCAATGTAACGGTTGGCGTCCGACAGGCCTTGCGTCTCGACAGTGAAGCGCTTGCCGCCGGGCAGGTTCAGCACCGCGCGGTCGACGAACGGCCGACCGATCACATATTGGTTCGAGCCCGGCGCGACGGGGTAGAAGCCGAGCCCGGTGAAAACGAGCCACGCCGACATCTGGCCCAGATCGTCGTTGCCCGAAAGCCCGTCGGGGGTCGGCTTATACTGGCTGTCGACGATCTGCTTCAGCCGCTCCTGCGTCCGCCACGGCGCCCCGGCATAAGCGTAGAGATAGGCGACATGGTGGCTCGGCTCGTTGCCGTGGATATATTGGCCGATCAGCCCGGCGATATCCTCGGCATGGCTATAATCGAGCTTCGACACGTCATAATCGAACATCGCGTCGAGCTTGGCGATCGTCTTCGCGTCGCCGCCGAGCATCCTGAACAACGCGGCCTGATCCTGCGGGACGAACCAGCTATATTGCCAGGCATTGCCCTCGGTATAGTCCGAGCCATAGTTGATCGCGGTCGGGTCGAACGGGGTGCGGAAGCTGCCGTCGGCCTTGCGCGCGCGAAGCCAGCCGGTCTTCGCATCGAAGCTGTTCCGCCAGTAGCCGGCGCGCCTGTAGAAGCGGTCGGCGATGTCCTTGCGCCCCATCTTCTCGGCCATGCGCGCGATCGTCCAGTCGTCATAGGCATATTCGACCGTCTTCGACGCCGCCTCGGGCTCGCGGTCGATCGCGACATAGCCAAGCTTCATATAGTCGCCGAGCCCGCCATAGGGGGCATATTCGGCGCTCGCGACCATCGCGTCGAGCGCCTCGTTCGCGTCGAAATCGCCCACGCCCTTCATATAGGCGTCGGCGATCACCGGAACGGCGTGATAGCCGATCATCGTCCATGTCTCGCGGCCGTGGAACTGCCACACGGGGAGGATGTCGTGCGGGCTCGCCTTACGGCTCGCAACGAGCGATTTGACGATGTCGCTGTTCGTCTGGCCGGGCGCGACCAGCGTCAGCAACGGGTGCTGCGCGCGGAAGGTATCCCACAGCGAGAAGGTCGAGCGGAAGATGAAGTCCTTCGCGGCGTGGACCTGATCGTCGGGGCCGCGATAACGGCCGTCGACGTCACTCCACACGCTCGGCGCGAGCAGGCTGTGATAGAGCGCGGTATAGAGGTTGGTGCGCATCGGCGCCGGCGCCTCGATCTGAAGCGCGCCCCAGGCCTTGCGCCACTCGCCTTCCGTGCGCGACCGGACGCTGTCGAAGTCGGCGCTTTCGGCATCGAGGTTGGCGACCGCGCCCGCCTCGTCGACACCCGAAAGCGCAACGCGAACTTCGAGCGGGCCGCCGAGCGCACCGAAATCGAGCCGCGCTTCGAGCGCCTTGCCGAGCTTTTCGGCGAGCGCGTCGCTGCCGCGGCCGGGGGCCTGGAAGCCCTTGTACGCGACCTTCTCGTCGCGATCGAGGAAGGCATGGGACTTGAGCGGCGCCGAGAAGCGCATTGCAAAGAACAATTTGCGTCCCGGTGCCCAGCCGCGCGTCTCGCGGAAGCCCGTGAGCGTGCCGTCGGGGCGGAGGTGGAGCCCCGACCAGAGGATCTTGCCCGGATAATCATAGAGCGACGAGCGGAAGTCGAGGAGGAGATGGGCGTCCTTGCCGGCGGGGAAGCTGTAGCGGTGGACGCCGATGCGCTTGCCCGCAGTGAGTTCGGCGCGAATGCCGCTGTCGGCGAGGGTGACGGCATAATAGCCGGGGCTGGCCTTTTCGGTCGCATGGTCGAAGCGCTGGCGATAACCCGAACCGGGCTGCTTCGGGTCGCCCGGATCGAGCTTGACCTCCCCCGCCTGCGGCATGACGAGGATGTCGCCGAGATCCGAATGGCCGGCGCCCGAGAAATGGGTGTGGCTGAAGCCCTGGATCGTCGGGTCGGGGTAGCTGTAACCCGCGGCATGATCATAGCAATCGCGGATCTGGCAGGTCGTGTCGGTATCGGGCGACAGCTGGACCATGCCGAAGGGTGCGGTCGCGCCGGGAAAGGTGTGACCTTCGGGGCCGGTGCCGATCATCGGATCGACGAAGCTGAGCGGATCGGGCGCCGTCTGTTCGGCGAAAGACTGGATCGGCAGGAGCGCGAGCAGCGCGGCAGCGGTGGCGAGACGTTTCATCACGCCCTTGTGCCGCTGCACCGGGGCGCTGTCCAACGTCGCCTGACCGGGCTCGCTCATACGGCCGCCCCGGCCGCGTCCATCGCCAGTGCGATCGCACCGAGCGGGCCCGCCATCGTTCCGAGCTCGGGCGCGATGACATAGGCGCCGTCGCCCGGAATCTGCATATAGCCCGCAAGGCTCGCTTCGAGCTGCGCGTTGATCCGCGGAAGCAGTTGCGGCTGGCCGGCGAGCACGCCGCCGCCCATGGCGACGCGCATCGGCCCGGTCGTGCAGGCCAGCGAATGGACCATCGACGCCAGCGTGTGCACGATCGAATCCCAAACCGGATCATCCCCCGCGACATCGGTTAGCGGCCGGCCGGCCAATCGGGCGTTCAGTGCCGTGCCCGAAGCCAGACCTTCGACGCAATCGTCGTGAAACCGGCATACGCTCGGTGCGTCGTCGCCCGCAAGGCGCGGGACGAGAATATGGCCGATCTCGCTGTGGCCGAAGCCGCGCGTGGGTTTGCCATGAACGATCAGGCCGACGCCCACCCCGGTACCGACGGTGACATAGGCGAAGTCGTCGAGGCCCCGCCCGCTGCCCCAGCGGATTTCGGCGAGCGCTGCGCCGTTGACATCGGTATCGAACCCGATGGGCACCCGAAACGCGGCCTCGAGCGGCCCGAGCAGGTCGGCGCCTTCCCAGTCGGGCTTGTTCGTCGCGCCGACATGACCGTAGTCGGCGGCGCGCGGATCGAGCTTGATCGGACCGAAAGACGCGATGCCAAGACCGACAAAGCCGTACGCCGCGGCCCAGCCTTCGAGCACTGCCTGAATCGCCGGAAGCGTCTCCCACGGCGCGGTCGTCGCGATCACCTTGCGGTCGCGAATGTCTCCGGGACCCGCCGCGAGGGTGCAGACGCATTTGGTGCCGCCGAGCTCGACGCCCGCGAACAGGCGCGCACCTTTCGGATCGTCGCGCATCAGCATGATCCCTGCGAGCGGACAAGGCGTTGGCGATACTGCGTTGAAACGCGCCGGTTCACGAGGGGAATTCCAATCTTTTCTGTTCTATCTGACAATATGTGCGGCATTTATACGGATACCGTACCGAAAGAGGGCGGCCGGTCGGCCTTGCCGGAACCGAACCGTGACGGTTTGTCGCCCATTTCAAAGACGAGCTCGCCGCCGCCGACCAGCTCGGCATGGGCGATCCAGTTGCGCGTCCACGGCTTGCCATTCCAGCGCACCGATTGAACATAGGGGCGATTTGGACCGTTACCCTCGGCACGCACAGTCAGCGTCTTGCCCTCCCCCACTTTCACCTCGGCCACGTCGAACAGCGGTGAGCCGAACACATAAATGGCGCTCACCGGATCGACAGGATAAAATCCGAGCGCCGAAAGGATGAACCAGGCGCTCATCTGGCCGCAATCGTCGTTGCCGATCACCCCGTCGGGATCATTTTTATACATCTCGGTCAAGAGCCGCCGGACCATCGCCTGCGTCTTCGCGGGCGCGCCGCACCAGGCGTACATATAGGCGACATGATGGTTCGGCTCGTTGCCATGCGCATATTGGCCGACGAGCCCCGAAATGTCGGGCGGCGCGTTGTCGGGCAAGGTCGAGGGCGCGTTGAACAGCGCGTCGAGCTGTTTTTCGAACGCCGCGTCGCCGCCGAAATGATCGATCAGTCCATAGATGTCGTGCTGGTTGAGGAAGGTCGCCTGCCAGCCGTTCGCTTCGGTATAGTCGCGCCATTTCTTGACATTGTGGCCGATCTGGACCGGGTCATAATCCTTCCACCAGCTGCCGTCCCTGAAGCGCGGGCGCGCGAAGCGCGTTTCCGGGTCGATGACGCCACGATAATTCTGCGCGCGCTTGCGCAGGGCCGCGGCGTCGTCCTTCGCGCCGACCGCGTCGGCGAGATGCGCCATCGCCCAGTCGTCATAGGCATATTCCTGCGTCCGGCTGACCGACTCCCACACCTCGTCGCACGGGATATAGCCGAGGTCGTAATAGAAACCGCGGCCGAGCGTGCTGTCGATATCCTTATAGTCGCGGTCGAAGGCGCGGCGGCGGATATTGGGCCAAGCCGCGGCATAGTCGGCCTTGATGCCCTTGGCGTGCGCCTCGGCGAGCACCGACACGCCGTGCCAACCGATCATGCACGCGGTCTCGACCCCCTGCAGCGGCCAGACGAGCGGCCCGGCGGGGCTCTGCGCGGTCTGGCGGCAGATGTCGCGCACGAGCAGTGCGGCGCGGTCGGGATCGATCAGCGTCAGCAGCGGATGGAGTGCGCGATAGGTGTCCCACAGCGAATAGGTGCTGAACGCCTCTTCGCCTTTCTCAGCCTGATGCACCTGCCGGTCGAGCCCGACATAGCGGCCGTCGCGATCGGTGAAGAGCGTCGGCGCGAGCTGCGCATGATAGAGTGCGCTCGTCATGATGACGCGCTGCGCCTCGGTGCCGCCCGACACGCGGACGCCGCCGAGCGCCTTGGTCCAGGTGGTGCGCGCGGCCTTGACCGCGCCGTCGAAGTCCCATGCGGGAACTTCCCGCGTCAGTGCGTCGCGCGCACCCTGCACGTCGACCGCCGAGAGGCCGGTCTTGATCAGGATCGGATCGCCGCCGGCCTCGTCGAAGAAGAAGGCGACCTTGAGCTTGTTACCCTTGATCGATGTCGCGCCGTCGGGGGCCGGGTTGCCGTCGTCACCGAAGAACTGCACGCGGTCGGGGCGGCGCGACATCTGCATCGCGAAATGGATGTGGCGGCCCTTGGCCCAGCGGTTGACCTGCCGGCTGCCGGTGAGCGTGCCGTCCTCGCCGAGGTCGAGCGACGCCTTTTCGACGACGACGCCCTTGTCCCAGTCATCCTCGATCGCGTGCGCGAAATCGATCAGGATATGGCCCGGGCCCTTGCCGAAGCGATAGCGATGCAGCCCGCAGCGTTCGGTGACGGTGAGCTCGGCGAGCACGCCGGTCTCGAGCTTCACGCGATAATAGCCCGGCTCGGCATGTTCGTCCGAATAACGCTGACGATAACCCTCGCCGGGCTTTTCGATCGTGCCGGGTTCGAGCTTCAGCTCGCGCCGCGTCGGCACCACGAGCACATCGAGCATGTCGCCGATGCCGGTGCCCGACAGGTGCGTATGGCTGAACCCCATGATCGAGCCGTCTTTCTGGTGATAGCCCGAGCAGGCATCCCAGCCGTGGGTGTTCGTGTCGGGGCTGAGCTGCGCCATCCCGAACGGCAGCGACGCGCCGGGGAAAGTGTGGCCGTGCCCGCCGGTGCCGATGAAGAGGTTGGGCTTGCCTATGGGTAGCGCCGCGCCTCCGACCGCGACACGCGAGCAGCCAGCGGGGAGCGCGCCGCCGAGCGCGAACAGGCCCGTGGTCGCGAGAAGCCGGCGGCGGCTCGTGGTAATCATCGCGCCCTCTCCGCTCACAGCGGCCGCGCCAGCAGCGCGGGGCGCTTGTCGGCGACCTCGACGATCAGCTGCCCGAACAGCGCGTTGGCCCAGGCGAACCAGCTGCGTGTGAAATTCTTCGGATCATCCTTGTGGAAGCTTTCGTGCATGAAGCCGGTGCCGCCATGCGTCGACTTGAGCCAGCGCAGGCATTGCAGGATCGTCGCATCGTCGTCGGCGTTCATCGCGCGGGTGATGATCGACATCGGCCAGATCATGTCGAGGCCGATATGCGGCCCGCCGATCCCTTCTGCCGCCGTGCCCCTGAAGAAATAGGGATTGCGCTCGGACCACGCGAGCGCCGCGGTTCGAAGGAAGATCGGGTCCTTCCTGTCGACGACGTCGATCAGCGGTAGCCCCGACAGGCTCGGCACATTGGCGTCGTCCATGAAGACGCTATTGCCGAAGCCATCGATCTCATAGGCCCAGACCTGACCGCCCTTGCCGTCGTCGATGAGCGCATGCGCCTTCAGCGCGGCCTCGACCTCGGCGGCGAGCGCCTCGGCATCGGTCGCCGCGGCACTGTCGCCGCGCGCTTCGCGGTGGACGACCGCGATCTTGCGCAGCACCGACACCGCGAACAGGTTCGACGGGATCAGGAAGGGATAGAGGCAGGCGTCGTCCGACGGGCGGAACATCGAGTGAATCAGCCCGACCTTCCTCGTCGGTGCGCCATAACCGCCCAGCATCAGGCTGTCGGTCGGCTGGAGCGCCGGGCGCTGGAAGCTGTACGGGCCGGGGCCGTCCTTGCGCTGCTGTTCGCGGAAGGTCGCGACCGCGAGCTTCATCGCGCGCGACCATGTCTCGTCGAACGGCGCCTTGTCCTTCGTGCGCGTCCAATATTCGTGGGACAGGCGCATCGCGTAGCAGAGCGAGTCGATTTCCCACTTCCGCTCGGCAACGCCGGGCTTCATCTCGGTCTTGTCGGTCTGCGACCATTCGAGCTTCGACGGCGCCGTCGGGTCCTTGTCGAACGCATTGGCATAGGGATCGATCAGGATGCAGCGCGCCTGCCGCTGGATCAGCCCCTGGAACAGCCGCTTGAGCTTCGCGTCCTTGTGGGCGAGATGGATATAGGGCTGCACCTGCGCCGAGCTGTCGCGCAGCCACATCGCCTCGATATCGCCGGTGATGACGAAGGTGTCGGGGCGGCCGTCGAGCGTTCCCGTCTGGACCGTCGTATCGAGCGTGTTCGGGTAGCAATTCTCGAACAGCCACGCGAGTTCGGGGTCGGCGATCTTCGCCTTCACGCGCGCGATCTCGGCCTCGATCGCAGGGCTGGTGAAGGCGCGCGCGGCGGGCGCGCGGCGCTTGCTGGCGAAGCCGCCGGCGGCGCGCGCAGCGGCGGGCATCGTGGCGGCGAGCGCTAGCGCGCCGGCGCCGGCCATGATTTCGCGGCGGCTTTGGGTCATGTTCATCTCCGACATCATCTGGACGGCGCGCTGATCGAGAAGGGCGCGTCGGCGGGGGCGGTGCCCCATCGCTTGTTCGGCTGGGCGCCCATCACGAAGTCGACTGTGCCGCCCTCTGACAGCGCGCCATGGGTGAAGTACGTCTTCGTCTGCGGTTTGCCGCCGAGCGCGACCGCCTGGAGATAGACGTTCGCATTGCTGTTGTTCGCGGCATTGATCGTCAGCGTCTTGCCGTTCGGCATCGTCAGCACCGCCTTCTGGAACAGCGGACTGCCGATTGCATATTCGCCCGTCGCCGAGGCGACCGGATAGAAGCCGAGCGCCGAGAAGACATACCAGGCCGAGGTCTGGCCATTGTCCTCGTCGCCCGGGTAGCCGTCGGGCGCCGACGAATAGAGTTTCGCCATGATGTCGCGCACATGATGCTGCGTCTTCCACGGCGCGCCTGCCCAATTGTAGAGATAGGGCATGTGCTGGATCGGCTGGTTACCATGGGCGTACTGCCCCATGTCGACGATCTGCATCTCGCGAATCTCGTGGATCACCTGCCCGTAATAGCTTTCGTCGAAGATCGGCGGCGTGGTGAAGATCGCGTCGAGCCGCTCGACGAACTTCTCGCGTCCGCCCATCAGCGCCATCAGCCCGTGGACGTCCTGCATCACCGCCCAGCTGTAATGGAGCGCGTTACCCTCGGTGAAGGCGTCGCCCCATTTATAGGGGTTGAACGGCGTCGACCACGACCCGTCCTGGTTGCGGCCGCGGATCCAGCCGCTCTCCTTGTCGTAGAGCTTGCGGTAGTTGAGCGCGCGCTCGGTATATTTCTTGGCATCGGCGTCCTTGCCGAGCAGCTTCGCGAGCTGCGCGATCGAGAAGTCGGCGGTCGCATATTCGAGCGTGCGCGCGGCATTTTCGTTGATGCCGACGTCATAGGGAACATAGCCGAGGCGGTTGTAATATTCGGCGCCCTCGCGCCCGACCGCGGCGATCACCTTGCCCGCCTTGTCCTTCGGGCGGCCCTCGCTCGTCGTCGCATTCTTGATCATCGCTTCGTACAGCGTCTCGACATCGAAGCCGCGCACGCCGTTGAAATAGGCGTCGGCGATCAGGTTCGCCGAGTTCGACCCGATCATCACGTTGCGATAGCCGGGGCTCGCCCATTCGGGCAGCCAGCCGCCCTCCTTGTAGGTGTTGACCAGCCCCTGCATGATCTGGCTGTCGAGTTCGGGATACATCAGCGCGAAGAAGGGGAAGACCGCGCGCCACGTGTCCCAGAAACCATTGTCGGTGAACATGTAACCGTCATGCACCTTGCCGTCGTACGGGCTGTAATGGACGATCTTTCCGTTCGCGTCCTTTTCATGGAAGACACGCGGGAATTGCAGCATCCGGTACAGCGACGAATAGAAGGTACGGATTTTTTCGGGGTCGGGATCGGTGACGCGGATGCGCGAGAGTTCCTTCTCCCACGCCGCCTTCGCCTTCGCCTGCGTCGCGTCGAAACTGTCGCTGCCGATTTCGGTGCGGAGATTCAGCAGCGCCTGTTCGGGGCTGATGAATGACGAGGCGACGCGGACGTGGATCTTGTCGCCCTTCTTCGTCCTGAAGCTCAGCACCGCGCCGACATGATCGCCTTCGCGCGCCAGCTCGTTCGTCGGCGCGTTCTCGCCCGCCCAGGTGCGCGCGAGCGTGAAGTCGCGGTCGAATTCGGCGACGAAATAATTATGGAAATTGTCGGGCACGCCGCCGTTGTTGTTGCGGACATAGCCGGTGATGCGGCGGTTCTGGACGTCGATCTTGACCATCGAGCCACCCGCGAGCCCGTCGAGCAATATGTGCGCGTCGTCGCTTTCGGGGAAGGTGAAGCGGAACTGCGCGGCGCGTTCCGTCGGCGCGACCTCGGCGGTCACGTCATAGTCGGCGAGATAGACCTTGTACGAATAGGGCCGCGCGACCTCGGCCTTGTGGCTGAACCAGCTGCCGCGCTCCTGCTGCTTGACCTTCACGGGGCCGGTTTCGGCCATCAGCGCGAAGGCGGCATAATCGTTCATCCACGGGCTCGGCTGGTGCGTCTGCTTGATGCCGCTGATCTTCTCGCCGTCATAGGTATAGCCCCAGCCGCTCCCGGGCTCGCCGGTCACCGGGGTCCAGCTGTTCATGCCGAACGGCACCGCGACCGCGGGATAGGTGTTGCCGTAGGACAGGCGATAGCTCGAATCGGTGCCCATCAGCGGGTTGACGTAATCGACAAGCGCGGTCTGGCTCGTGGTCGCTTGCGCAAGCGCTGCGGGCCCAGTGACGCTGCTCAGCACGAACGCGCTCGCGGCGGCGCCCAGCATCGTCTTGCGGATCGTCTTCACCTGTTCTCTCCCCTGTTCGCCGGCGCTCCCGGCAGCGGGCGCGCGGTGACGCCCTCGTTCGTCATTTTCACCGGCGCGATCGTGCCGTCAGCGTTGAAGATCATGCGGTCGATCGCGAGTTGGCGCCGCTCGCCGCTCGTCTGATCGAGCGGGCGACGGTGATAGGCGATGTACCAGTCGTCGGTGCCGGGCAGGTTGACCACCGAATGATGACCCGCCCCGCGCGCGATCCTGAAATCCTGGCTGAGAATCTTGCCCATCGGCTTGAACGGGCCGGTCGGCGACGGGCCCATCGCATAGGCGACCGAATAGTCGGGGCCGGTCCAGCCGCCTTCCGACCACATCAGATAATAGACGCCCTTGCGCTTCACCATGAACGAGCCCTCGACATAGCCGGGGGGCGTGATTTCCTTGTAGGTCGTGCCGTCGGCAAAGGGGATGATCGAGGTCAAATCGTCGCCCAGCCGCACCACGTTGCAATGCTTCCAGCCGCCATAATAGAGATAATGCTGCCCGTCGTCGTCGCGGAAGACAAACTGGTCGATCGGCTGCGCGCCATTATGAAAAGCATCGATCAGCGGCTTTCCGATCGCATCCCTGAACGGCCCCTCGGGCCGGTCGCTGACCGCGACGCCGATGCCGCCGAGCTGGTCGTTCGACTGGATGTCGTTGGCGCCGAAGAAGAGATAATATTTGCCGTCCTTCTCGATCGCCGACGGCGCCCACACGGCATAGGCCGCCCAGGCGACGTTTTCGACGTCAAGCGCATGGCTGTGCTTCGTCCAGTGGACGAGGTCGGGCGAGGAAAAGACGTTGAAGAAGGTCTGGAAATGATAGGAGGGCCGGACCGTCTTCTGTTCGCGCAGCTTCTGCTGCTGTTCATTGAAATGCCGCGAAACGTCGGGCGTCTCGCCATGATCCGAATAGGTCGGATAGATCCAGTAGCGGTCGCCGAAGACGCGGATTTCCGGGTCGGCGTACCAGCCGGGAACGATCGGATTCTCGGCCGCGGCCGTTCCGCCCGTCAGCAACGCCGCACCGAAAGCCAGCGATTTCAACCAGACACGCACCCTGCATCGCTCCCCGTTTCGCCCGTCACCATAGTCATACCCGCTCGCCCGGAAAGAGGCGGGTGGCTCCTTGCGGAGCCACCCGAGTGGGAGAGCCGGGGTATGGGCCCCATCAGAACTTGTACGAGACGCCGACGTAAGCGCGCCGGCCGGTGTAGTAGCTCCGGACGAAGCGGTCCTTGGTGTCATTGCCGAGATGCTGACGCTCTTCCGACTTGGTCAGGTTGATGACCGAGGCGGTGAGCATCAACCCGTCCATGAGCTCGTACGATGCGTTGATGTCGACCTGTTCATAGGGGTCGGAGTAGATGTTGAGGCCCGAAGAGAGCGCTTCGACGACTTCGCCGCGGCGGTTGTACGAAGCACGCACGAGGAATTTGTCGTTCTCGTAGAAGACCGACGCGTTGACCTGCGTCTTCGCGCTGCCGACGAGCGGCGACTTGCCGACGGTTTCGCCGTCGAGCGTGATGTCGGCGACCGAGGTGTCGTTATAAGTAAAGTTCACCTGCGCACCGAGGCCGAAATCGAAGCTGTGCTGGGCATAGAGCTCGACACCCTGCGACACCGCGTTCGAGCCGTTGGCGACGGTCGAATAGGGCTGGATCAGCACCTGCTCGCCATTCACTTCGCGCGTGACGTCGAGCACGAGCGGGACGACGAAGTCCGAGACTTCCTTCCGGAACAGCCCGACGCCCAGCACCGAGCCGCGCTTGAAATACCATTCCACTCCAAGGTCGTACTGCCACGCCGAGAAGGGCTTGAGGTTGGCGTTGCCGCCGCTGCCCGACCAGCCTTCGAACTCGCCGAACTGACCGCGGTCGAAGGCATAGGCCTCCGAACGATAGGTCAGCGAGCTCCGCGACCCGAGATCGTTGAACGACGGGCGCGCGATCACCTTGGCGACCGCGCCGCGAGCGACGATGTCGGGGGTGATTTCATAGACGACGTTCAGGCTGGGCAGCCAGTCGGTGTAGCTCTTCGACTGGTCGACCTGCGTGTTGACGATCACCTCGCGCTGCGACAGCGGCAGCACCTGGCAATTGCCGTCGGGGCCGATCGGCACGTTCGGATCGAGCGGACCGCCGGGGCCGTCGACGCAATAGTCGTTGAGGAATTGCAGGCGATCCGAGTTCAGACCCGACTGCTTCGTATGCGCGACACGAACGCCGATATTGCCGCGAAGCGGCCCGGTTGCGAAGTCGGCCTGGACATAACCGGCGAAGACGCGCTCCTTCAGATCATAGATATTGTCCAGTTCGGGCACGCGCACCGACGGGCCATAGGTCGAATTGACATAGTCGAGATAATTGCTGAAGTTGATGCCCGGGAACAGGTTCGCATCGAACCCGCCGGCGATGTTGCCGATCGACTTGTCATAGAAATATTCGGGCCGCGCGACCGCGCCGGCGGGCGTGTCCTGATAACGCAGCTTGGTCGCCGGATCGGCATACCATTCGTTGCGGCCGGTTTCGCGGTGGATGCTCATCTCGCGCCATTTGCCGCCGACGCGGAAGGCGCTGATGAAACTGTCGAAACGGCGGACGAGATCGAGCTGCGCGTAACGCTGCGAGATCGCGCTGTTGGTGTAGCCCGACCCCGTAGAACCAACGTCAATCTGGGCGATACCGTTCCTGATATTCTCCTGCAGCTCGGGCGAGAACTCCATGTTGAGGTTGCCGCCGGTGAAATCCCAGTTGCTCAGGAAATTGCCGTTCTGTTCCTGCCCGGTAACCGTCAGGCGCGGCTTGGCGGCGACGCCGAAACGCAGCGACGGTCCGCCGGTGGCGCGCGTCTTGCCGAACTTTGCCACCGCGTCGAAATTGTCGGTGTTCCAGGCGACCTCGGTCTCGAATGTGTTCGAAACCTGCTTTTCGCGGCTGTAGGTGCCCGCGATCTGCGGCGTTTCCATCGTGCAGGGCGGCGTGTTCACCAGACATCCGGTTCCCGCGGCGGGGACCTGGAAATTCGCCGACTGGAAGATCGTTCCGCTCTCGTCGAAGGTCGGACCGGTGAAGAAATTGCCATAGCCCCATTCGGGGATTTTGAGCACGTTGCTCTGCCAGTTGCTCTTGTAGTCGAAGCGAAAATAATTGGCGGTGACGGTCAGATTGTCGAACGGACGCATCTGTGCGGTCGCCTGGATGCCGAGGCGCTTGCGCTGCTGCGAAAAGATTTCGGCGTTGACCGACTGCGGCGCCCAATAGCCCGAATAATGCGTGCCATCCTGCGCCGTCACGCCTTCGCCCGGCCAATAGGAAATCGCGTCGTCATTCTCGAACGGATTGCCGTTGACGTCGGTCGCCGGCGTGATGATGTCGCCGTTCGCGTCACGGTCGCTCCACCAGCGCCAGGTTTCGGTCGTTCCGCGCAGTTCGCGGTTCGAACGCTCCTGATAGGTCGCGCCGACGAGGAATCCGAGGCGTTCCTCGGGATCCTTCCACGAAATCTGGCCGGCGATCTGGGGGTCGAATTTCTTGCTCGTGTCCGAATAGGTGCCCTCGGCCGAGACGAAGCCCGACCATGCAGGGAGATCGAACGGCCGACGGGTGTTGAGGATCACGGTGCCGCCGACGCCGCCCTCCTCGAGCCGCGCTTCGGACGATTTATAGACTTCGGTGCTCGCGATGAAATTCGACGGCAGCAGGACATAGTTGAACGAACGCTGCGGATCGCCGCTGTCGGCACCGGCGATGAAATTGCCGTTGAGCAGCGTCAGCGTGAGTCCGTCGTCCAGGCCGCGAATGCTGACGCGGCTGCCCTCGCCTCCGTCGCGGGTGATGATCACGCCGGGGACGCGCTGCAGCGCGTCGGCGACATTCTTGTCAGGGAATTTGCCGATATCCTCGGCGGTGATGACCTCGATCAGCGAATTGGCTTCGCGCTTCTGCTCGAGGCTCTGCTCGATCGACTTGCGATAGCCGGTGACGACGATCGCGTCGCCGGGCGCTTCTGCCGCGTCATCGGCCGGCGGCTGCGTCGCCGGTGCGGCCTGCGCCCAAGCCTGCCCGGCGCTGCCCAGCGCCACGAGCGCACCCGCGCCCAGCATCAGTTCGCGCACCAGCCGCTCGCGCCGCGACGCCTTCGCTGATTGGATTTGTCCTGCCTTCATCACATCGACCTCCCTGTTCGAGGGGCTGTTCGCCCCCACTCGTTATTCGGCGCTTTCGGAGTCGCCGAGCGGCGGATCATCGGACCCGTTGAGCCTCTATCAGAATATAAAAAACAATTTGTCAAAATAAATTTTTCGAGCCGGTGGCAGGGCGCGATGAAGTGTTGCGACGGCGTCACAAAAGCCCGATTTTTCGCAGTTTTCCGTGAAGATCGACTCGTGGCCACAGGCCACCGCGCCCGCCACCCCGACTCCGGACGGCAGGATGCATCGCGCTTTCGCCCGCTACCGGTCAGTCCGGCGCCGGGGTCGTCCAGAGCGGCGCGGCGATCTCCGCCAGCGCCTCCGCCGATGCCTTCGGCACCGCGCGGTCATAGGTCAGCAGCCCGTTGATCTCGTCCTCGACATCGGTCGTCTGCGTATAGACCGAGGCGCTCAGGCCATTCTCCTTCGCCTGCCGGATCACGCCTTCCATCTTGCGGCGGAAGCGGACGAGATATTCCTTCTCGTCCTGCGCGACCTGATAGCTCCAATTGCCCTTCCCCGGCTTCCAGATATGGCCGGGCACCGGAAAGCCGACCCCGCCATATTCGCCGAGCACGATCGCGCGATCCGTCTGCAGCGGTGGCGTCCTCGGCACATCTTCATAGGTGTGGATGTCGAGCATCTCCGACGCTCCGGGCGCGACGTCGAGCCAGCCCGAATTGGCATTCACCAGCCGCGAGGGGTCGAGCCCCTTCACGAAGCGGGCGAGCGTCGCCGAATCATATTGGCCCCAACCCTCGTTGTTGACGACCCACGTCACGATCGACGGGAAAGCGCGGAGTTCGCCGACCATCTCGGACAATTGTTTCTGCTGCTCAGCCATCGTCTCCGACGGAAAGATCGCCTGATACTGGCTGGTGCCGGCGAGATACTGATCCTCGCCCCCGCCCGAGGGCATGTCCTGCCAGATCAGCATGCCGAGCCGGTCGGCGTCATGATAATAGCGCGCGGGTTCGACCTTGATATGCTTTCTGAGCATGTTGAACCCCGCCTTCTTCAGGAAGACGATGTCGCTCTTCATCGCCTCCTCCGACGGCGGCGTGTAGAGCCCGTCGGGCCACCAGCCCTGATCGAGCGTGCCGTGCTGGAAGAGCGGCTTGTTGTTGAGCAGGATCGCGGGCTGTCCCGCGACGCGGCCGGGGCCGATCGACACCTTGCGCATCGCGAAATAGGCGGCGACGCTGTCGCGCGGCGCGCCCTGAACCCGCGCCTTTGCATAGACGCGGCTTTCATGGTCGGTGAAGCGCGAGTCATAGGCCTTGCGGTCGCGCTCCTTTTCGCCCGCATAAGGGTCGGCGATCGTCACCAGCTCGGCCTTGAGGTCGTAGAGATGCGGATCGTCGGGCGACCAGAGGTGCGCGTTCGGGATCGCGAGCGTCGCCTGCCGGTTGGCGCGTATGATCGTCGAAGCGATCGGCTTGCCCCCTGCGCTCGCAGTCAGCCGCACCGCGTCGGTATCGTTCGCCCAGCCCGAGAGTGCCACCGCGACCTCGACGGTGCCGCGGTCGATGTCGGGCGTCGCGCGCACGTCGGCGATGTGGAGCTTGGGTACCGGTTCGATCCAAACCGTCTGCCAGATGCCGCTGACCGCGGTGTACCAGATGCCGGCGGGGTCGAGAATCTGCTTGCCGCGCGGCTGCGTGCCCGCGCTGGTCGGATCGGTGACTTCAACGATCAGCTCATTCTCGCCCGCCTTGAGATAGGGCGTGATGTCGAAACCGAAGGCGTCGAAGCCGCCCTTGTGCGAACCGACGACCGAGCCGTTGACGCGCACCGTCGTCTCGTAATCGACCGCGCCGAAGTTGAGCATGATATTCTCGCCGCGCCAGTCGGCGGGAACGGTGAAGTTCCGGCGATACCAGACGCGGTCGTCGGGGGTGACCCTGCGCGCAACACGCGACAGTTTCGATTCGACGGGGAACGGCACGAGGATTTTACCGTCCATCGCCGCGGGGCGCTCGGCCGCCTTGGAAGCGATGGCATAGTCCCACAGGCCGTTGAGGTTGACCCAGCGCTCGCGCACCATCTGCGGGCGCGGATAGAGACGCCACGCGTTTTCGGGGGTCACTTCCTTGCCCCAGCGCGTCATCAGGTCGCTCGTGTAGACGGCGTCGCCCGCAGGCGGCGCGGCGGTGGTCTGTGCCCTGGCCGCGACCGGCGCGAGAGCAAGAAGCGATGCGGTGATCAAGAGGGTGCGCATGGTGTCTCCTTTTGAATGGGGAGAGCCCGGGACCCTGGGGGGATGGCGGATCCCGGGCTCGCGCCCCCGCGGGGGTGGCGGGGGCGAGGGGCTGGTCAGCGCTTTCGCGACATCGAAGGCGGTGCGGCGTCGGGCGCGGCGCCCCACGCCTTGTTGGGTTTCGGTCCCATGGTGAAGACGAAGGTCGCGCCGTCCTTGACATCGTCGTGGCGGAACCATGGCTTGTCCCACAGCTTGCCGTTCAGCGTCGCCGACTGGATGTAGACGTTGGTCGCCGAATTATTCTTCGCGACGATGCGCAGCGTCTTGCCGTTGCCCATGTCGAGGCTCGCGTCGTCGAATATCGGGCTGCCGATGATATAGTCCTGGCTCGACGGGTCGACGGGGTAGAAACCGAGCGCCGAGAGCGCGTACCACGACGAGGTCGCGCCCTGATCGTCCATCCCCGGATAGCCGTAGCCCGAGGCGTCGCTGCCATAGGTCCGGTCGAGGATTTGCCGCACCAGCGCCTGCGTCTTCCACGGCTGGCCGCTCCAGTTGTAATAATAGGGCGCCTGCTGGTCGGGCTGGTTGCCGTGGACATATTGGCCGATCACGCCGGTGCAGTCGCGGCAGATGCCCGTCGGATTGTATGGCTTGGTGAAAAATTCGTCGAGCTTGGCGTTGAACGCCGCGCGCCCGCCGATGAGATCGATCAGTCCCTGCACATCATGCGGGACGAGCCACAGCGTTGACCAGCCCGACGCCTCCTTCATCATGAAGTTGTAATAGGGCTCTGCAGGGTCGAAGGGCGCGATCCACTTGCCGTCGGCGGTGCGTCCGCGGACGAAGCCGATCGATTTGTCGAAGACGTTGGCATAATTGCCCGCGCGCTTCAGGAACATCCGGTAGTCGGCATCCTTGCCGAGCTTTTTCGCGAACAGCGCGAGCGCATAATCGTCCCACGCATATTCGAGCGTCTTCGCCGCGCCCGCCTTGCCCCCGGCATAGGGCGGGCTGGGATTGTGATCGGGCACGATGTCCGAAATCCAGCCCTGCTTCATATATTCGGCGAGATAGCCGCGCGGCCCCTTCGGGTCGGTCGCATTCTTGCGCATATATTCATAAGCGGCTTCATAATCGAATTCGATGCCGCGCTCCCACGCGCCGAGGTAGAGGAACACCGCATTGTCGCCGTGGAACGAGGTGTTCATATAGCCCTTCTCGCGCGCCATCGCGAGTTCGGAGGCCATGATATTCTTCACGGCCTCGGGCTCCATCAGCTCGAGCAGCACGATCTGGTTGCGCCCCGTATCCCAGAAGGGCACCGGACCGTAGCGATCGTGCGTCGCGACCTGCACCTTACCGCCCAAGTCGGCGAATTTCTCGCCCTTCGCGGCGATCAGCCGCGGGCTGGCGAAGGACTGATAGAGCGTCGAGTAGAAGAGCTTGCGCTGCTTGTCGGTGCCGCCCGATACGCGCACACGGCCCAGAAGCTTCGCCCACTGGTCGCGCGCCGCCGCATGGACGCCGTCGAAGTCCCAGCCCGGCACTTCGGCTGCCAGCCTTTGTTCGGCCTGTTCATAGCTGGTGCCGTGGGCGATCTTCACCAGCACCTGCTCGTTCGCCCGGGTCCGGAAGGTCACATAGCTGCCGGCATAGCTACCCGCGAGGGTGCGCGTTCCGGGCTGGACGTCGCTCGTGCCGATGCCCCAGCCCTGATGCTCGCCCGGCGCCTTGCGGAAGGTGCCGAGCGCGGCGAAGGGCTTCGAGAAGTGCGCGACGAAATAGGTGCCGTCGACGCTCTCGCCGCCATGGCCCTTGTCCGACCTGCCGCGGACGATGCTGTCGCCGACGACCTCGACCGTGCCGCCGTGGCGCGGGAAGTTGATGATGACGTTCGACCGCTCGCTCTGCGGAAAGGTGAAACGCATCACGCTCGCCCAGCGCGTCGCGGTCAGTTCGGCCTGCGTCCGGAAGGTGTCGAGATGGACCGAATAATAGCCGGGCGACGCCTTTTCGCGCGCCTTGTCATACCAGGACTGGCTGTAGGCGGGCGGCGGCGACCAGTCGCCGACGACGGGCATGATGACCGGTTCGGCGTTGCCTCCATAGGTCGGCCCGCCGCCGCCGGTGAAGCCGATCATCGTCGGGTTGGTGTAATAATAGGGAACGGGGACGCCGTTCGGATATTGAAGCTCGATATTGTTTTTGATCGGTGCCGCGGCGACCGAACCGTGCGGCAGCATCGCGGCGGGGGTGGTCTGTCCCGAATAGACGGGCTCGCCCGGCGGCGGCGCATTGCCGATCAGCGCCGGATCATCGAGCGGCGCGGTACCGACGAGCGGGTTGGCGAGATCGACAGGCGACTGGGCGGGCTTCTGCTGCGCCGCGACGGGCGAAAAAGCGAGCATCAGCGGTAATACCCCCGCCACCGATGCCAGCAGGGCGCCAGCCTTCCGCGCACGGTTCAAATTCGTCTCGATATTCATCGACCCTCTTCCCTGTATTTTTCGTTGGATTGCGTGGTCAGTGCGGCGAAGTTGCGAGGCCGGCCATCCGCGCGGGCGCCCACGCCGCACACCAACCAAACAACGCGATGAAGAGGTAACAGGCCATCGGCAAAAGGAAGGCGAGGAAGCGGCTGCCGCTGGCGTCGGCGACCTGCGCGAAGGCGAGCGGCACGAGCGCGCCGCCGACGATCGCCATGCAAAGCAGCCCCGAGGTCGCCGAGGCCGGCGCACTCGATCGCTCGATCGTCAGCGAGAATATCACCGGGAACATGATCGAGTTGAACAGCCCGACCGAGATGGCGAGCACGCCCGCCGCGGGCCCGCTGATCTGGCTGACGGTAAGGCAGAGCAATGCCGCGGCCACAGCGGCGACCGCGAGCAGCGGCCCCGCCGGCAGGCGGTAGAGCAGCCCCGAGCCGACGAAGCGGCCAATCATCGCGCCGAGCCAGTAAAGGCTGACAAGGCTGCCCGCCTGTACCGCGCTGATCGCGAACACGTCGGGCTGTTCGAGGAAGTTGACCATCGCGCTGCCGATCGCGACCTCGGCGCCGACATAGAGGAAGATCGAGAGCGCGCCCGCGAGCGCCCAGGGCGAGGCAAAGGCGCTCGTAACGCTGACGCTCGTTTCGGCCGGCGGGGCTGCGGCCGTGATCTCGTGGCGAACGCGATAGAGGAAAATCGCGAGCACCGCGATCACCGCCGCAATGAAGACATAGGCGACATCGATCCGGCCGAGCGAATAGGCGATCTTCGCCTCGGTCACCGGCCCTGCTTCGAACAATCCGCCCTGCAGCAGCGTCCGCGCCGCAAGCCAGGGTGCTATGACGGTGCCGAGCGAATTGAACGCCTGACTGAGTACGAGCCGAAAATGCGAGCGTTCGGGGCGGCCGAGCGACGCCGACAGCGGATTGGCGGCGACCTGCAGCAGCGTGATTCCCGACGCGATCACGAACAGGCCGACGAGCACAATCGCATATTCGCGCACGATAGTCGCGAGCGGCATGATCAGGCAGCCGACGATCATCGTCGCGAGCGCCGCGACGATCGAATTGGCGGCGCCGAGCCGCCCCATCAGCGCCGCGGCGGGCAGCGAGACGACGCCATAAGCCATGAAGAAGGCGAATTGGGTGAGGAAGCTTTCGGTATCGCTGAGCGCGAAGATTGCCTTCACTGCGGGGATCAGGATGTCGTTGACCGCAGTGACTGCGCCCCAGACGAAAAAGAGCATGGTGACGTAGGCGAAGGTCCACGCCGTGCCCGATTGCTTGCCCGCCATCCCTCTTCCCTCCGGATCGGCGCGTACGCCACTCCCTCTTTCCCGTCCGCCGTTCCGTCCGGGACTCCGATTTCGCAAATCGTGCCCCGGAGGCGCGCCCGGCGTCAAGATAATAATGAAAATTAATTTATTTGTTAAACGCCCGGTTTGTGGCATGTCGGCGGGCAATCAGGACGAACGCGAAGTTCGATCCCTTGGAGAGAGCGATGACCGGCAACGACCGCAAAGCATGGATCGGCAACGACACGGATGGACGCGTCGGAGGACGCGGGACGCTGATTGCCGC
>CBJKNR010000002.1:0-28238 GCA_966417555.1 uncultured Sphingopyxis sp. | reverse complement strand
GACGACCGCCTATCTGTTGGCCTATGGCGACAATGGCAACGCCATATGGGCCGGACCGTCGCCGATGAAGGTCGCGATGGACGAGATCGCCGCGAAAAAGGGTGGCGCTGCTGCCGCGCGCTACGCCGTCACGCTGCACACCGCGAAGGAGGACGTCAATTTCGTCCTGCAGGACCGGCTGCCCTCGCCCGAACAGGTGGCCGGCATGGTGAATGCGAACCGCCGCGCGAGCACCGTCGCGACATGGGGCAAGAACCGGCAGGTCCAGATCAATAGCGCGGTCAAATAGGTAAGGACTTTCGTCCGCCGCGCTGCCGCGCTAACGCGCGCGCCATGACTGCGCATAAACCCGGCGATCCGACGACCCTCAACCGACTCTACGGCCGATCGAAGGGAAAGCCCCTGCGCGCGGGGCAGCAGGATCTGGTCGATATGCTGTTGCCACAGATCGCTGTGCCGGTCGAGGGCGAGGTGACCGCCGCACGTCTGTTCGGCGCCGACTGTCCGCTGCATTTCGAGATCGGCTTCGGCGGCGGCGAGCATATGGCGGGGCGCGCCGACATGCTGCCCGATCATGGCTTCATCGGCGCCGAGCCCTTCATCAACGGCGTGGCGCAGGCGCTCGTCCACGTCGCGGGCGATCATGGCGCCAGCCTGCCGCTCGGCAACGTCCGCATCCATCATGGCGACGCGCTCGAAGTGCTGCGGCGGATTCCCGACGGCGCGCTCTCCTTCGCCTATCTGCTCCACCCCGATCCCTGGCCCAAGGCGCGCCATGCGAAGCGGCGGATGATGAACGACGGTCCGCTCGACCTGATCGCGGCGAAGCTGAAACCCGGCGGCGAATTCCGTTTCGGCACCGACCATCCGATCTATCTGCAGCACGCGTTGATGGTGATGCGCCGCCACCGCCACCAGTTCGAATGGCTGGCGAAGGACGCGCGCGATTTCCAGCTGCGCCCGGGCGGCTGGCCCGAAACGCGTTACGAGGCCAAGGCGCGCGCGCAGGGGCACGAGGTCTGGTATTTCCGCTGGAGGCGTACATAAGAGTGCTATAGAGTTGAAAAGGCTAGTTTTTTCTAGTTCTTCCCTATGCTATCTCTTCCCCAATTACGCGGCAATTTCCGTCACGGTGATTGCCCGGTGATTGCTGGAAACGCCGTATTGGGAGACCATTTATGGCACGCGGAAAGATCACGAAACGCTCTATCGATGCTCTCATCGCAAGCAGCGAAAATGACATCCTTTGGGATGATAGCATAAGAGGCTTTGGCGCCAAGCGAACAAAATCGGGGGCCGTTTCTTACGTTCTGCAATTTCGAATGGGCGGACGAGAATCCAAGACCCGCCGATATACCATCGGCAGTCACGGCTCGCCTTGGACGCCAACCACGGCGCGAGCCGAGGCAGAGCGATTGTTCATACTCGTCGCCCAAGGCACAGATCCCGGCGAGGCGGAGCGGCAGCGCCGGCGTGAGGAGGTAGACTTGGCATTCGACAATTATGCCGATCGGTTTGTCGAGTCTTGCGTCGGCAAAGGTTGGAAGCGGCTCGCGGAGCAAGCTCTGAGACTCCATGTGAAGCCGGTGTTGGGTTCCAAACCCCTACCCCGGCTCGTTCGGTCCGATATTGTTGCGGTGATCGACCGGATGCCGCGGGAGCAAATAGGCAATATCCGGAACGTCTTCGCGGTAATACGGCGACTGTTTCGCTGGGCGGTGAGCCGCGGGGATATCGACCGCAGTCCAATGGAGGGGATGGAGACACCCCCTGCCGTTACGCCGCGTGACCGCTGGCTTTCCGACCAAGAGCTCGCCCGCGTCTGGCTCGCGGCGCCGCACACGCACCATTGCTTCGGCCCGATCATTCGGCTTCTTATCGTCACTGGACAGCGACGAGAGGAAGTTTCGTCGCTCCGCTGGGAGGAAGTCAACCAAGTCGAACGTATGTGGACCTTGCCAAAGGAGCGGGCAAAGAATGGCAAGTCGAACCAGATACCACTGAACGATTTGGCGGTTGCCGTTTTGGATCAGGTGGCCGGCACGGCTAAATGGCCGCGTGCCGGGAAGCTGTTCGCGACGGCGCGCGGAGGCGCTTTCACGGGCTACAGCAAGGGAAAAGACAAACTGGTTTTGCTCTTATCGCAGGACGGCGGCGAGCCAGTGCCCGACTGGCGTCTGCATGATCTGAGGCGCACGCTCGCAACAGGATTTCAGCGGCTTGGGATCCGATTCGAAGTCACCGAAGCCGTTCTGAACCATGTGGGCGGATCCCGCGCGGGCGTGGCTGGAATATATCAGCGCCACGATTGGAAGGAGGAAAAGCACGAAGCGCTAAAGATGTGGAATGATCATGTTTCCTCAATCATCCTTGCGGCTAGGTCAGCCGCGCGCGGATAACTTGTCAGATCCTTCCAGCATCGAATCCGAGCTTTCACCAATGACACTTGCGCCACTCGCTCGTCCAGAAATGGAAAGCCGAAGGCATCTCACACGAGGAACGTTAAAAAGGGCCCGCCTCTTCGGCGCACCAGACCGGCCCGTCGCCGTCCCACACTGCGACCGGGGTGCAGGTGAAGGATTGGCCGGTCGGAACGACCGAGGCGAGTAGAAGCAGAGCGAGCATTATCCGGCCCTAATGCCGACGGCCGGCCGTTTCAAACGCCCAAACAGACCCAAGCGCCAAAGCACGGCGCGAAGCCCCCACAAGAAACACGCCCTTGGCGAGCCCGCAGCCGGGCGGCGTGCGCGCGGGCCTGTGGGCCAGCCACCGCCAGGCAAGGATAGCGAGCCAAGTGCGCTGCGCGGCCAGAACATCGCGCTACCTCTGGCGCCGCCTGACGGCGCCAGAGCACGCTCAATCGAGACGCGCTTGATCCGGCAGCGGCAACTGCCCGGCGTTCAACCCTTGTAGCGAATGACGTGTCGCGACTCGCTGCACAGGCCGAAGGATGCTTCCAGCAGTTCGAAGCCGCGAACGCCGCCAGCGACCTGCATCGCAGCCCCCGCCTCCGCAGCTGATGAGAGATCGAGCCGGTCCGCGACGCATTCGTCGCAGAGCGGCGTCCCATCCATACGACGGACAAGGGCTTCGACGCGTTCTGTGGTGGACGATCTTGGGGCCATGGGTGCGCCGTAGAGATGTATCGGGATCCGAGGAAGCCGCTAACGCGGGGTGGCTGAGTTTGGCCGGTAGCGGAAATGCCGCTATCAGGCGGCGATCGCAAAATACGGGAATTCGGGCGGACCCCACGCTCATTGAAGATGCCGCAGCTTGTCAGCCGCCTCAGTGCGAACTGAGGATCACACTGCACATGTCCACTCTTTGAAATATGGATCGTTGAACGCCAGAATGTCATCGTTGAAAGTTCCGAACGCAATGTCGGGACGATGCTTCATACCTTGGTAGAAGGCATCGCTGTTACCATCCTCGAAACCGGCTTCACGCGGAGGGGCGGCAATCACGGCGTGGCGCTGAGCCTCGGGACATATCGTAGCCGCGGCCGGCCACGTCCATTCCTGCCCCACCTGCACAAGGGCAATCTCGGGACGTATGAATTCCGGAATGCCGGGAGTGGTATGGAGCGCGATGGCGTTCCACACGGTCGCGATATGGCCTTCCGAAATCCCGCGCTCAAGCAGGAAGTTGCGCTCCGCATTGGCGCCATCCACTTCGAAGCGCAGAACAGGGCAACGATTATGGCGGCCGCGCAACCCATGAACCCGCTCGCCGCAGCCAGTCCCCCGCCCGGTTGAATACGTCCGGAGCGTAAGCATCGAAATGGTATCACCAAGAATAGATCGACCAAGGTCGGTACACAGGAACGCTGAGAATGACGAACCATTGCGTGCCAAGCTCGGGCTGATAGCCGAGCATTGAGACGCACCATTGCGTCGCGGCCCGCACGCCGCCGAAGACGATGATGAATACAGCCAGTATTTAACCTACAAGCAACTTGGTGGGGTTCATGATCGGGCTCCGCCCGAGGGCGTGACCCCGCTCGGGTTCATCCGATCAAGATCGCCTCCTTGATCCCTAGAAAACTCCCGTCGCGAGTCGCGATGGGGCGCCACCAGGCGGACGCCCCCGTATCTAAAGCAGAAAAGCTTGCCATTCGCGAGATGCCGGTCCTGTGGACCCGTCCATGCTTGCCCAACTTCGACGGCGACCACATGGTGCACGATGCCCGTGCTTCCTCGCATGAACGCCCACGTCCCGCACCCTCGGAGGTAGATCGCCCAGCCTCAACAGACCCAGGACAGAGCATCTGCGCGCCTCGCTGGCGCCGCAATGCTAGACCATGGACAATTCGGGGCGCTCAGCATCCCGGCTTGCTGCGTAGATGATCGGGGCATCCGCCATTTGCGACGCTTCTCGATGACCCGGTGACGGTTTCAACCGTACATGGCCGCATGATCTGTATCGTATCGCGAATAACTTTCCTTTAGCGTCGCAACATTCAAAAGCATCCGCACACATGGGGTACTAGCGCCGGGTCGGAAAGCACGCGTTTGAATCCAGACGCTTTCAGTTCGGCGACTGCCGCTCAGCGCGATCACTTCACGCTCGATTTCAAATGCCTCGCCCACGAACAACGGCCCCTGGTGCAGACATATCTCCTGATCGGCAAACAGACCAACCGAGGGTCCGCGTGCCGAGAATTCGGCATGGCCCTGATAGCCGAGGAGCACGCTCATCATTTCCATGGGTATGATCGCACCACCAAATGGCGAGGCATCTGAATACCAGGCCGAAGGTTCGGTGATGCGTTTCAGCTTATCGCTGAGCGAGAAGGGATAGAGGGCGCCCATTGGCTGGTCGTGCCCCATTACGGCGGGCATCCGGCCGCTCTTCTGTCCGACGGATATACCGTGCAGAAGGACTGGCTTTACAAGGGGCGGCAGCGTCAAGAGACGCTCTGAAAGCGCCGTGGTGCCATGCCCCTGCAAGGACGCCGTTCCACTCAAAACTTCGGTTCCATCCGCCTTCGTCATCCGAACCGTCGCAACGCCCGAGACGTCGGGCATATCCATCAATGCCCGCACCTTGTCACCCTCGTAGACGGGGCTGCGGTAGTGAACGGAGAGACAGCCCCGGACGAACCAGTCTTGTCCGAAAACGGCCTCGCCGAGAGGCGCGAATTGGCTGAAGTGCGTTGGACCTTCGATCGTGCCGCCCTTGAAGCCGAGCTTGAGCGCCGTGGCATCGTCATGGATCGAGGCATGCTGGTCATAACTTTGCTCAGACAGCATCTGCAGGGGGGTACGCCATGGCCCGGCAAGGAATCCATCTTCCTGCGACATGGGTGTCGAAAAAGCCTCCGACGGAAAATAGCCCATCGATATCTCCTCTCGGTCGGACCGGCCAGCGGGAGCACCCACCGGCGGCCGGCAACAATTGTCAAAATTCTCGCTGGCTCGCCGGGATTCTGACGGTGAGGCCGTCGAGCGCCTCATCGATCATGAGCTGGCAGGCCAGGCGGCTTTCCGGTCTTTGATCCTCGACGAATTCCAGCATCATCTCTTCCGTCGCCGTCACGGGCGGAACATGGTCCGTCCACTGCGCGTCTACATAGACGTGGCAGGTCGCACAGGAACACGCCCCTCCACACTGGGCGTCGATGCCGGCTATTCCGTTCCGGACCGCCACCTCCATGACCGAATGGCCGGCGACGGCTTCGAGCCGGTGATGCGTTCCGGTATGACCGATGAAGTTGATCTTGATCATGCCGGGCCCAGCGCTCCGGCACCCGCCTCGTTGTCGGCCCGATAAAGCGCCGCGGCCTGCAAGCGAGCGGGTTGCAACTGGAGCAGCCGTCCGCTGAGGGCCCACAAAAGCAGGAGCCCCTGCCGGGTTACAAACCGCGCGAAGCGATCGGAAGCTGCCCGGCCGAACATGCTCGCGCGCTCGAAGATGACCGGTGCGGCGTCCGCAAACGGACTCTGACGCGTTCGGAGGATTATTTTCACGAATGAGTGCCCTTCTCCAAGCTCCGTAGCGTGTAGAGCGGATCGTCCGGAAACCGTGACCCGATCGGTTGGCGAGGCCCGAAGCGGTCGGCTTCGGAGCCATTGGGGGGCGGCAGCCGCTCGGCCCAGTCAAAGACGACAAGCCGATCGGCCACGCGCCATTCGGTGGCGCGCTTCTCGAACCGATCGAGATATCGACCCGCAAGATGCCATCGCACCATATTGCCGGCTTTCCCCAGCTGACTGCTGAGCGCCGTGAAGTAGCTCTCGACGAAGGCTTGTTCCCCGTCGAGTTCGATAAGGATGTTGTGGATCTGGTGAATGTTCCGCTCAGTCGCCGGGAAAGCCTCGACCGCCCATGCGATGAAACCATCCGCACTGCCGCGATAGGGGCCGTGATTATCGACCGCATCCGGCCAATATGTTGACCGGAGCGTCGCCTCGTCGCTGCGGTCGATCCCCCGGCAATAGCGGAAAAGACAGTCGCGGATCATCTCGCGATCGATGATCTGCTCGATCCTGGGATCGCCGCTCATCGCCGAATCAGCCGATCGCCAGCCGTGCGAAGGCGGCGCCGCCATCGACGGTCAAGGTCGAACCCACCACATAGTCGCCCGCGGACGACGCGAGAAAGACGGCTGCGCCCGCCATGTCCGAAGACCGGCCGATGCGACCGGCCGGGATTTTACCGGCCACGTCATCGGGATTGTCGCGCGCATCCTTGTTCATTTCCGAAGAGAAGGCGCCCGGAGCGATAGCCGAGACCATGATATTGTCGCGCGCCAGAGCGAGCGCCATCTGTTTGGTCAGGTGGATCAAGCCGGCCTTGCTCGCTGCGTAGGAATAGGTGTCTGTCGGCGCTACCGACAGACCGTCGATCGACGCAATGTTGATCACCTTGGACGGCCGCCCGGTCGACGCTGCGGCCTTTAGCAGCTCGTGAAGAGCCTGGGTCAGGAAGAAGGGGCTTTTCAGATTGAGATCCAGGACCTTGTCCCAGCCCGCCTCGGGAAAAGCGGAAAACCCGGCGCCCCAAACCGCCCCGGCGTTATTCACCAGGACGTCGAGCGCGGATTCCTTTTCGCCGTACCGGCGAACCAGGTCCCGGACCCCCTCGACGTTCGAGACGTCCGCCGGCAACGGTTCGCAGACGCCGTGGACCGACAGCCGTTCCGCCGTCTCGATGCAGGCTGCGGGCTTGCGCGAGCTGATATAGACTTTCGCGCCAGCCCGAAGAAAGCCTTCGGCGATCATCTCGCCGATACCGCGGGAACCGCCAGTGATCAGGGCGGTTCGCCCCGCCAGAGAAAAAAGATCGTTCATAAAGAATCCTTTGGAATGCCTGTGCCCATGCCTTCGCGCCCGAGGCGGAAGCGCCTTTTTGCGGAAAACAACCGGGCGAAAGGCTTATCGGGCCATGTAATAGTCGAGCGTCTCGTGGAAATGACGCAGCCGGCTTTCCTGATATTGCGCAAATGTAGCGCCGGGTTTGCGGCTCGCGCGGATGCCCTTCTGGATCCGCTGCAGATTGTCCGTGTCCTGATCGGCCACGACCGCGGCGTTCCCGAGTTCCGGAGCGTCCGCCCAGAGCTGGCCCGGCGCCAACCAGTTGATCTTCGCCGGCGGCGGGTGCGAACCATCGGGCGCTTTCGCGAACATGAACATGAGTTCCATTACGCACTGCTCCGGGTTGTTGCCCTTGGGACGGAACCGGTAGAGGATAGGCATGCCCTGCCCCGCCCACGGCACCATGTTCGGGAAGAGCGAATATTCGATGAGATCGAGCGCCTCGGCATCGGACAGACCGGACATATCGCGGCCGGAGGACCGCGTGATCTTCTTGCGCGCGCGATTGGCCAGCTTGGCGCGCGGGGTGTCGCCGTCCTCCTCCTCGATCGGGGGACCATCGAAAAACGGCCAGTCGCGCCGAATATGGCGGATCGTCGTTTCCGGTTCCAGGTCACCCATACTCGGGCTCGGAACGCCATGAAGGCTGATCATTCGATCGACGTGGCGCACGCCCGGAAAGACGTCATACTGCGTGTTGAGGTCGCCATAATAACCCAGAACCTGGGGATGCGCGTACGCGACATGAAACGCTTCGATGAACGCTTCCATGGCCAGCTTCCAGTTGCAGTCCAGCGTCTTCGCGACATGTGCCGCAATGTAGCGATCTTCCAGATTGGCCATTTTGAAATGCTCGGGGAGAATTTCGAGATAGCTCTCCAGGGGTTCGCAGTCAGGATCGAAATTCACGAAAACGAAGCCGCCCCAGACTCCAACCTTGGCCTCCGGCAAGCACCATTTCGACGTGTCAACCTGGGGAAAATCCCAAGCACTGGGAATTTCGATCAGCTTGCCGTCTAGATCCCAGGTGAACCCGTGGAAGGGGCAGCGGAACTTGCTGACGCTGCCGCCCTTGGTACGCAACAGCGTTCCACGATGCAGACAGGCGTTTACATAGGCCCGGATTTCGTCCGGTCCCGTGCGCACGACGATCAGCGAGTCATGAACGATTTCGTATAGTGTATGATCTCCGACATTCGGGATGTCTTCAACTCGGCAAGCAAATTGCCAGCATTTGCGCCAGACCTTTTCGACTTCCTGGTCGAACCAGCCCTGATCATAATAGCGCAGCGTCGACACGTCCTCGAGGCTCTGGCCGGTCGCTGGATACTCGCCAAGGAGTACATCTGGTGGCGGATTTCCGTCTCGCGCATAGACTTCTTGCACGGAAGGTCCCGGCCGCCCCCTGGGAAGGGAAATGTCGTCCATAAGAATCTGCTCCTCTCTCACGACTGATCGTATTGCCAACCTCACTTCCATAGTAACTCTTACTATGCAAGCATTTATTCATGGCGTTGAGGGATATCGCGATTGGCATTGGATTCTCGGGGCCGGGACCGTAAAGCAGCCCTTCCCGGCATCTGGAGGTTTTTGCACGGTTCATGACGCGGCCTACGATCACCCCGACGGACCAACATGCGATAAACGCGGTGCTTCACGCCGTTCGTCAGGCATCGGACGCAATCTGTGATCGCTGGTCGCTTACCCTGCTTCTGGCGTTGATACAGGGCGATCGGCGCTTCAAGGATTTCGAAGCGCGTACGGGTCAGGCAACCCGCGTCCTGACGACACGATTAAGGGCACTGGAAGCGATCGGCCTGATTGTGCGGATGCCGTACCAGATGCATCCGCCACGCCATGAGTATCGTTTGACCGCCATGGGCGAAGCGGCGTCGGAAATCCTCTTGCAGATGGCGCGCTGGGAACAGCGATGGGTCGATGGCGACACGCCGGCCGGCTCGCTCGGCCACGCGCGATGCGGGATGCAGCTTGTGCTGGAGTTGCGTTGCACGGCCTGCGGCGAACTCGTGACGGCGCGCGAGATAGACTGGAAAGTCAGCCGCGCGCAGATGCAGGATGTTCCGGAAAAGCAAACGGTGCATCGCCGTTCGACGGTTAGTGGTGACGGCGATCCGGTTCGCCATGTGCTAGGCCCCACGCTCGATATCTTCGGCGACAAATGGGGGATAGAAATATTGATCTGTGCTTTTTTCCGGATCCGTCGGTTCAGCGACTTTCGACAATGCACCGGAATATCGACCAATATTCTTGCCGATCGCCTCGAGCGCCTCGTCGCGGCGCAAATATTGCGGCGTTCGGAAGAACCGTCACGCCAGGCGGAATACAGACTAACCGAACGCGGCATCGATCTTTACGGCGTGCCTGCCGTCATAAAGAAATGGGCCGATGCCTGGCTGGGCATGCCATACCGATCGCGCGTGCAGCCCCTGCACCGCACCTGCGGATCGATATTCTTCCCGCTCACCACCTGCGTCCATTGCGGGGATACGGTGCGGGCCGAGGATGTCATATTCCCGGACCGCTAACCGAGAGCCAGACCGGCAACATTTCGCGCGGCGGCATAGTCGGCCTTGCCGTTGGGCGCCCTTAGATTTGCTTCGGTAGCGAAGATGCGCTTGGGCACCTTATAGGCTGCCAGGGTCTCGCGTACATGTCGGCGTAGCGCGACTTCGTCGAGCACGCTGCCGCTTGCGAGCGTGACGATACCGACAACGGCCTGTCCCCATTTCTCGTCCGGAACTCCGACGACCAGCGCATCCTCGACGACGCCATGCAGCTTGAGTGCTTCCTCGACTTCTTCAGGGAAGACCTTTTCGCCAGCGGTGTTGATGCAATGGCTGCCGCGGCCGAGCAGAACCAGGGTACCGTCCGGCTCTACCCGCGCGTAATCACCCGGAATCGAATAGCGCTGGCCGTCGATCATCTTGAAGGTCGCCGCCGATTTCCCGCTATCCTTGTAATATCCCAAGGGCTGCGCGCCACCGATCGCGATCCTGCCCGCTGCGCCCGAGCCGGGGGGAATCGGCCTGTCTTCATCGTCGATAATGATGACGTTGGGAGTGGGGATAAAACACGCCGTGGGGGCGACATTGCCGGCGGTCGAAACCGCGACTCCCATGGTTGTCGCCTCCGAAGAGGCGAAAAAGTCCAGCAGGCGCAGGTCAGGCAGGAGCGAAAGCAGCTCCGTCCGTACCTCGACGCTCCATATCGTGCCGGACGACGCGATGCTGGCGAGGCTGGAAAGGTCGGGAGGCGTCGAAGCTTCCCGCAATGCACTCAGCATCGGACGCGCGAATGCATCGCCTACGATTGCGATGTCGGTAACGCCATGTTGCTCGACGGTTTGCCAGATATGCGCGGCATCGAGGCCGCTGCGTTCGACGGTGACCAGGCACCCTCCGCTGAGCAATGTCGCCATCGTCACGAAAAATCCGGTTCCATGCATTTGTGGGCAAGCCGGCAGGTAACGCTGCGCAGCCGATCCCCGGGCACGAATTGCGTTGCCGATGTCGCCCAGGCTCCGAGGCGATTGTCCTGGGAAAAGCTCGGCTGACAGCATCAGCGCGGGCACGAGGTCGCCTTGCCGCTGCATCACGCCCTTCGGCATCCCGGTGGTGCCGCCAGTATATACAAAAACCTGATTGTCCGGTGACCGCGGCGCGGATTGTGCGATCGGCAGACCGCTCTCGGCCGCCCCCTCATAATCGCGAGCAAAGTCCGGGCGGCCCGCCCGCGCCCCGACTTCCAGCGCGACCTTCAGCGTGGGAAGCTGGCCGAAAATCTCGGCGACGGCCTCACGGAACTCGGCGGTGTACACCACTGCCGCTGCGTCAGCGTTCTGGAGGATGTAGGCAACCTCGTGGGGCTTGTAGCGATAGTTCACATTGACGTGAACGAAGCCGCCCAGGAAGCAGGCCCCGGCCAGCTCGCCATAGGCCGGGCCGTTACGCATGTAAAAGGCGACCTTGTCGCCGGGACGGAGGCCGGCGTCGTGCAAAAATCCCGCCAGGCCCTCCATCCGGCGCCTGGCATCGTGCCACAATATCACCCGCTCGCCATGGCGAAAGGCTTCCGCGCCGGCTGGAACCGATACGGCAACCTCGTCTAGAACGTCAGCGAAACTCCACATATGTCCTCAACTTGACCGGCTCAAAGTATGGCAAAGACGTGATAAGTCGGACCATCGCCGCGCCGGCCATAGCCGTTCGCCACCGCTACGATCTTGTTCAGCCACGCGTAGCGTGGATCGGCCGTCTGGAAGCGCGGCGTGGTCCTGATATAGGTTTCCTCATAAGCCACCGGTTCGCCGGCTCTCATCCGCTCCGACACCGCGGAGGGCGTGCAGATCAGCCCGGTGTACGCCATTGCGATCAGTGCGCCGTCATGCGTCTCCAACGCCAGACGAACGTCGATTTCCATCGCGTCATCGCTTCGTCCCATGACCCAGTCCGCCCCGTCGGAAAGAACTCTGCCCGCAAGCTTTGCGCCTTCGAAACGCCCCCCGCTGACGGGATAAATTCCGCGCCAGCCGAGAGGAACTGTGCCGATCTTGTGGGCGCGGTCGTAGCCGATATCCAGATAGAGCGAGAATAGCGGCTCGTACCGCAGAACGTCCATCGACATAGCTTATCTCTCTTCCAGCCTTAAACCGACCGAACCCCGCGCCCTCAGAAACGGGCCGCCAAGGTTATGCCGTAGGTGCGCGGCGAAGCCTGCTGCTGCGCGTCTCCGAGTCCGGTACTGGTGATACGCGCGATATAATATTTCGTGTCGGTGAGATTCTTCGCCCACAAGCGGATATCATACCCGCCCTGCTCGCCTTCGGGCGACCATGTGAGCGATCCATTGATGACGGCGTAGGACGGCTGCTTCAGGCGGTTGTCGCTCTGCCATGCGAAGCCGTCGTTGTAGGTTGCGCTGATCGATGGCCGGATATCCCCTACCGGCGTACTCCACCGATAGGTCATGTTCAGGTTCGCCGTGACGTCGGGCGTCATCACCGTGCGGTTGCCCCGCGCATTGATCGGCGGTTGCGGGACCCCTGCTGGATTGAGCGGCACCGCCCCGGGAAAATCGGTGTACCGGCCGTGCAGAACCGAGATGCCGCCGGTGATCGAGAGATCGCTCACCGGAACAAGCTCGAATTCCACCTCGCCGCCGTTGATTTCGGCTGCCGCAGCATTGGTTACGACCGTCCCGCCCACAGTCGTCAGCAACAACTGCACATTCTTGTCGACATAATGAAAAGCCGCGAGGTTGAGACGAAGCCGCCGGTCGAAAAGCTGTGTCTTCAACCCCGCTTCGGTCGCATAAAGCACCTCGGGTTCAAAACGCCCCCCGGCGTCCAGCAGATTATAACCGCCGCTCTTGAACCCCGTATTGTGCGACACATAGCCCATGATGTCGTCATTGAAATGATGGTCCAGCGTGATGCGGTAGGTGAACTTCGAGAATTTCTGTGTCTTGCGGAGGCTGGCCGGGAATTCCAGCGTGAAGTCCTGCTTCTCGTCCGTGTAGCGCATGCCAACGGTCAGATTGGTGCCCTCGAAGAGCGAGGCAGTCGCCTGGCCGAAAGCGGCATAGGACTCGGTGTCCTGATGGTCGCGGATCCGGTTTCGTCCGTTGAGGAAAAAGGACGAATAGCCGCCGACCGCCCGGTAATAATAGAGGCCGGCGACCCATTTCAGCCAGCCGCCGTCCGGACCGGAGATCTGAAACTCCTGCGACCAGTTGTGCGCATGTTGTGCCAGCTCGGCGTCGGCCACGGACAGCCTGGTTCCGTCCTGGTCGAGATCGTAGGTCGCCCTGGTTTTGCGATAGGCGGTAATGCTCAGCAGATTCAGATCGCCGATCTCCTGACCGATACGCAGGGAGACGCCCCCGGTCTTCACATTGTTGCTGTTGTCCAGATTTCCCCGGGAGTTGAAACGCCCGGGGTATGGCATGGGGTCGATCGGCCGCGGGAAGCCAGGCAAATTCTGGTAAGCCGGATTGGAGCGCGAATGCGAAAAGTCACCGGCAAGGGTGATTTTGGTGCCTTCGAACGGCTCGATGAGCAGCTTGGACCGGACGGCAACATTATCGATCGCCTGACGAAAGGTGCTGGTGCCGGTCGTCAGGTTACGACCATAGCCCTTGCCCTGATTCTGATAGAGGCCGGCAAAGTCGATCGCGACATTGCTGCCCAATCCTGTGGCACCATAGGCCGAAACTTCTACATTCTCATAATTGCCGTAGCCGACACTCAGATATCCGGTAGGATCATAAGATGGGTCCCGGGTCTGGATATGGATAACCCCGCCGGTCGCGTTGCGTCCGAACAGCGTGCCTTGGGGGCCCCTCAGCACTTCGACCGATTTGATGTTATTGAAGGTAAAAAGGTTGCTTTGCGGCGCTGCGATGTAGACGCCGTCGACATACATCGCGACCGCCTGCTCGGCACTCGGATCGAACAGATTCGACCCGATACCGCGCAAGAAGGGATTGCCGACGTTCGCGGGATTGTTGATCACCAGGCCAGGAACCGCGGCACTCAGCGATTCAACCCCTGTAATGCCGCGGCTTTGCGCGGAGGCGGCGGTTATCGCGGTGACCGCAACCGGGGTATCCTGAAGATTGATGCTGCGCTTTTCCGCAGTGACCACGATCTCTTCGACGGCGGCAGTTCTCGCATCCGTTTCATCTGAAGAGGTTTGCGCCATAGCCGCAGCGGGTGCGCCGGCCATAATCAGGGCCAGGATCGACACCGCTGCCATACCGCGAGGCCGCCCCGAAATCGCCGTCGAACCCGTTGTCGGACGTGCAAACATAATCCTCTCCTCCCTGCTCTGGATTGAGCCCAATTTTGCGCCGCGGTCTTTTGCCGCGGTCTGGCTGTCAGCCCGCGCTCTGACATCTCTGTCAGGCCGCTGCGTCAGCATCTGAGCAGCGAAATATTTTAGTCGCTGTTATTATGCAAGTATAAATCGACAGGTTTCCGATTGCGGATTTTTCGGCTGATTTTGGAGATATATATCAGTTTACAAGCAAAATATGCCGCATCCGGAAGCGATCCCGTCACCACCAAAACGCCATTTATGCTCTCTTTGCGAAAGCGTTCTTATCCGACGAATCGGGAATGATGCCATGGAACTGCGCTGCGGCACCGCTAATGGACCATCGCCGGCCTCGGGCGCTCGGGCGGACAAGCGAGCGCTTGAATATTCGGTCGCAGCCAAACCACGAACGCTCATCGTACCAGGCCTTGCGCAGCGGGCGGGAGACCGATCGAGAGATGTGCTTCCCGCTGATGGGCGGCGCCGCATCCGGCCAGAGGGCTACAGGGGATAGCGTCCATTCAGAAGGGCGCCAAAGTCCCAGGCCAATTCGCTGCGCACGTGCGACAGACTCTCGATCGTTGAGCCCGTCGTCAGAACGCGCAGGTGAATGCCAACGAAAAGACTGAACGCGATCATCGCGTCTGCGGGCCGGGTGCGCTGTGACAGGGAACTCAGCAACCGGTCCCACGCACGATATTGATCCACTATCGCGCGCCACACCATGGGGCGGAGATCGGGTTGACGCGACGCCTGCAGCCAGATTGCATAAGTGGCCAGATTGCTTGCCGAGAATTCGGTTGCTTCTCTGACAAGAACAGCGACCGTCCGGTCGATCAGCCGGTCGTTGTCGAGAACCTCCGGGCGCTCACTGGCGGCTTCGCGATAGCGCTGCTTGGACTCTTCGAACAAGCGCGCCTGCGCCGCTGCGAGAAGACCGTTGATCGTCGGAAAGTGATAGAATGGGCCTGCCCGGGCAATGCCTGCGCGCTCCGCCACCATACGGTAGGTAAGCGCTTCCGCTCCATCGGTTACCAAAATTGCGATCGCCGCCTGGATTATTTTCTCACGGGTCTGCGCAGCCTTCTTTCCCGATTTTCGAAACGGGCCATCTTCGTCGGGTGATGCGGGAGGCGGCGCCCACGCCGCCATGGGGTCTGCCCCGCCGAGCAGCACCGCATCGACTTTGTGCGGCGGTACGCCCAACGCGGAAGCGACCAACACCAGACCAACTGTCACGTCGATCGCGGAACGGGCGGCCTCTGCGGGTTCTTTGACACCCACCGCGATTGCGATGTCCAACCACAACGAACGGACGCTCGCGTTCCACTGCTGCGAAAGCAGGAGCGTTTCCTCATGACGGCTTGCGTCGAGCAGCATCTCCGCCCAGCAGATCGCACGCGACCGATCGCGCCCGACCGCATTACGGACCAGCCTTGCGACGAATGCGCCGTAGAAGGATGGGTCGGCCCGGTTTTTTTGTGCGTGTTCAAGAGTTCTGCGCAGGCTGTCGGCATATCCCTCGAGGGTCAGCTGCGAAGCTTCCCTCACAATGTCGAACTTGCTGTCGAAATAGTAGGTCGTTGCGGCCAGCGAACACCCTGCCTGCCGCGCGACCAAGCGATGCGTCAGCCCGGCGACCCCGTGCAGAGCCACGACATCGATAGCAGCGCGGGCAATTTCCGATCGCCTGCGGAACGCATTGTCTCGCCTGCGTGGCCCCTTCCCCTCGCCGTCGGCTGCCGCGGCAGCCTCGCTTTTGAATTCGGCGGGGTCAGTCATGTTCGGGCAATAGCCAACGCCGGCTGCCCCGTGCAAGCCGGTCAGTCCGGTGCGTCTGGAATCCGGCGCAATCAGGCGCCGAGAAAGGCTTGCGGCATCATGCGCAGACCAGTGTCGTCGAGGCTTCCGACAAGCGTGAACCCCGCGTGCACCTTCGGCAGTTCGTATCGGTAGAAATATCGGCACGCGGCAAGCTTGCCTTCGAGGAAGCTACGCGAATAGTCCGCCCGATCGTCCGCCAACGCCGCGCTCGCGGCCAAGGCCTGCTCCAGCCAGAGCCAGGCGACGACGACATGACCGAAATTGTCGAGATAGAGAGTCGCGTTGGCCAGCGCCAGTTCCGGATCATCGCAGCCCGAGACGGCTGCGGTCGCCTTTTTCAGCGCGTCGAATGCCCCTTCGAGGTCGCCCGCAGAATCCGCCAGTGGTGCGCAATCGCGCGCTCTGCCGATCGTCGCGGCGAGCTTTTCCGCGAGAAGCTGCAGGGCGCGGCCGTCCTGCATCCGGACCTTCCTCCCGAGCAGATCGATGCCATGAATGGCGAAGGTGCCCTCGTGAATGTGGTTGAGCCTGTTATCACGGTAGAAGCGCTCCACCGGATAGTCGCGCGTGTAGCCATACCCCCCCAGAATCTGGATCGCGAGCTTGTTTGCTTCAAGGCAATGCTCGGAAGGCCAGGACTTCATCACCGGCGTCAGAAGTTCCAGCAGCAGGGCAAGGTCGTCACGCTGCGTCTCCGCGGCCATCCTTTGCCGGTCGATAAGGCTTGCGCAAAGGCAGGACAGAGCCAGCCCCCCCTCGACGGCGGCTTTCTGAGCCAGCAGCATACGCCGCACGTCCGCATGTTCGATGATCGCGACTTGGGGCGCCAAAGGATCCTTATCCCGGATACGTCGGCCCTGAAGACGGGTCCGTGCATAATCGAGGGAAAAGAGATAGCCCGACAAGGCAGACATCACCGAGCTGGTTCCGACCCCGATCCGCGCCTCATTCATCATCTGGAACATGTAGGAGAGACCCTTGTTCGGCTCGCCCACAAGCTGCCCGATGCAGTCGCCGCCCTCACCGAAATTGAGGAGGCAATTGGTTGTGCCGCGCTGTCCCATCTTGTGATTAAGGCCCGCGACAGCGACATTATTGAATTCGCCGAGGCATCCGTCGCTCGAAACACGATACTTGGGAACGAGAAACAGCGAGATACCTTTCACGCCCGCCGGGCTGCCCGGTATCCGCGCAAGAACGAGATGCACAATATTCTCCGCCATTTCATGATCGCCGCCGGAGATCCACATCTTGCTCCCGCTGATCCGATAACCTCCTTCGTCGGCAGGCTCCGCCTTCGTTTGAATATCGGAAAGCGAAGAACCGGCCTGGGTTTCCGAAAGGCACATCGTCCCGAACCAGCGCCCTTCCAGCATCGGCGGCAAAAAACATCTTTTCTGGTCATACGTACCGAATTCCCTCACGATGTTGGCATTGCCGACTGTGAGAGATAGATAATTGGCCAGCGCCAGATTGCCGCAACCAAGAATTCCGTTGAGCGCCGTGGAAACCATGTAAGGCAAGCCAAGGCCTCCCACCTCGGCATCGAACATGGCCGCGAACAACCCCGCCGACGCGCAGGCCTGGAGGGCCTGCCGCGCCCTGTCCGGAACGACCACCTTGCCATCGACGAACTTCGGCTCATTCGCGTCCAATTCCGCCGCGCAGGGAGCAAGCTCCCGCTCACTCAACGCCTGCGTCGTATCAAGTATGCCGGAAATTGCTGCCCGGTCATAATCGACGAAATCCGCATGCGAGAGAATCTCTTCCAGTCCGAACACCGCATAGAAGAGGAAGTCCAGATTCTGGCGATCGACGACATGCGACATGACTCACTATCCCTTTTTGCTCCCGCTTCCGTTCCGAAAGCACGGCAGCACCGACTGAATTTTCCGCGAAGACCTAAAACCCAAACGCCTTCCGGTCAAATTTTTAGTTGTTTGTACCATTCTTTCTGCCTAGGGCGCGCCGGGGCTTTGAGGAAGATCGCAACTATGGTGGCAATGAAATTGAGGATCGCCGTCCTTCGGGAAAGAGCGAACGGGGAACGAAGGGTGTCCGCGACGCCTGAAACAGTCCGGAAATTCGGGGTGCTAGGTGCCGAGGTCGTCGTAGAAAGCGGCGCGGGCCTCGGCGCTTCGATCGCGGATGAGGATTATCGCGCCGCCGGAGCCGCGGTCGTCGCGGCCGACGCCGCACGCGGTGCAGACATTGTGCTTGGCGTAGCGGGGCCCGATCCTGCTTTGCTTGATGGGGCAAAGCCGGGAGCGTGGATTATGGCCGGCATCGATCCCTTTGCGCGCCGCGCTCTGGTCGAAGCCTATGCCGCGGCCGGCCTCGAGGTGCTTGCAATGGAGCAGATACCGCGCATCACGCGCGCGCAAAGCATGGACATTCTTTCGTCCCAATCGAATCTGGCAGGGTACAAGGCAGTCCTCGCCGCGGCGAATGCCTACGGCAGGGCCTTCCCGATGATGATGACGGCCGCAGGAACCGTCTCGGCAGCAAAATGCTTCATCATGGGTGTCGGGGTTGCAGGCCTGCAGGCGATCGCCACGGCACGCCGTCTCGGCGCACAGGTCAGTGCTACAGATGTGCGCTCGGCGACCAAAGAGCAGATCCTGAGCCTCGGCGCAAAGCCGATTTTCGTCGAAAGCGTGGCGGGAATCGAAGGCGAGGGTGCGGGCGGTTACGCGACGGAAATGTCGGAAGACTTTCAAAATGCCCAGGCAAATCTGGTGTCCTCGCACATTGCCAAGCAGGACATCGTCATCACCACGGCACTGATCCCGGGACGACCCGCGCCGCGACTGGTGTCGGATAGCCAGATTGCGACGATGCGCGCCGGTAGCGTGATCTTCGATCTCGCAGTGGCGCACGGCGGCAATGTCGAGGGCAGCATCCCGGACGAGGTCGTCGTCAGGCACGGCGTTTCCGTCATCGGCTTTTCCAACACCGCGGCGCAGCTCGCGGCCGATGCCTCGGCGCTTTTCGCCCGCAATCTGTACAACTTTCTTGCAGCTTTCTGGGACGAAGAAACCGGCAGACCTGTTCTCGACGAGGAGATCGGCAACGCCGTTCGCCTGACGCGAGGGGGTAGAATCGTCCACGAGCGACTGCTCGCCTGAGGAGCCTTATCATGGATTTTATCTCAATTTTTTCGATCTTCGTTCTCGCCTGCTTCGTTGGCTATTACGTAGTCTGGTCGGTCACTCCGGCCCTGCACACTCCCCTCATGGCAGTGACCAATGCCATTTCCTCGGTAATCGTGGTCGGCGCACTCGTCGCATCGGCGGCCGAGGGCTCGATGAGTTCCAAATGGCTCGGCCTGGGAGCTGTGGTGCTGGCGTCGGTCAATATCTTCGGGGGCTTCGCGGTGACGGAACGCATGCTCGCAATGTATAAAAAGAAGGAGAAGAAGTGATGGAACATGTCGCTGCTGTTCCATCATGGGCCATGCTCGCCTATCTTGTGGCCGGCGTCCTTTTCATCGTGGCTCTGCGAGGCCTGTCGAGCCCGGCGACGAGCCGCGCGGGAAATCGATACGGCATGGCCGGCATGACGATCGCGGTGGTTACCACTCTGACGACACATGGCTTGGCCAGTCTGCCCGAGATCGCAGGCGCGCTGCTCATCGGGGGCGGCATCGGGATTGTGGCCGCCCGCAAGATCAGGATGACCGATATGCCGCAGCTCGTGGCGGCATTCCACTCTCTGGTCGGGCTCGCCGCGGTCCTGGTGGGTCTTGCAGCCTATCTCAATCCCGGCGCTTTCGGGATTACGGGTCTCGACAATATGATCGAGCCGCAGAGTCGTGCAGAGATGAGCCTGGGCATTGCGATCGGGGCGATAACTTTCTCGGGGTCAGTCATCGCCTTTCTCAAACTTTCCGGCAAGATGAGCGGCTCGCCCATTCTCCTTCCCGGCCGGCACGTCCTCAACCTCTGCACGCTCTTGGTAATTCTTGGCCTTGTCGGCTATTTCTTGCTGGACCAGAGTCCGTGGGTGATCGTCGCAATTACGGTCCTCAGTTTTGTCATCGGCTTCCTGTTGATTATTCCGATCGGCGGCGCAGACATGCCGGTGGTCGTTTCGATGCTCAACTCCTACTCGGGCTGGGCAGCCGCAGCCATGGGCTTCACTCTCCACAACACTGCAATGGTTATCACGGGCGCCCTTGTCGGTTCGTCAGGAGCCATCCTTTCCTACATCATGTGCAAAGCGATGAATCGCGGTTTCCTCTCGGTGATCGCGGGCGGCTTCGGCGCCGATGCGGGTGCTGGGGGGGACGGTGCGGTTCGCGAGCAGAGACCGTGGAAGCGCGGTTCTGCCGAAGACGCAGCGTTCATGATGAAGGAAGCGGAAAACGTCATCATCATCCCGGGCTACGGCATGGCCGTGTCCCAGGCACAGCATGCGCTGCGCGAAATGGGTGACCAGTTGAAGGCGCACGGCGTCAATGTGAAATATGCCATTCACCCGGTGGCAGGGCGCATGCCAGGACACATGAATGTGCTGCTGGCCGAAGCCAATGTGCCGTACGATGAAGTGTTCGAACTTGAGGATATTAATGGCGCGTTCGCACAAGCGGATGTGGCCTTCATCATCGGCGCCAATGACGTGGTAAATCCTGCGGCAAAGACCGACCGGTCAAGTCCTATATACGGAATGCCGGTATTCGATGTCGACAAGGCCAAGACGATCTTCTTCATCAAGCGATCGATGGGCGGCGTTGGTTACGCCGGGGTCGACAACGATATCTTTTACGCGAACCAGACAATGATGCTACTCGCTGACGCGAAGAAAATGGTCGAAGACATCGTCAAGTCGCTCGGGCACTGAGCGAGAACGTCAGGCCTCCTCTCCTGAAGAAGAGGCGTAAAGGGCCACGGGCGGAGCGTCCCCGCCCGGCGCCGGCCCGGCGCGCGAGCCGGGCCTAAACCCTCAAAGCTGGCCGGACACGAAAAGCAAGCCCAGCGAGACGAAGGAGGGTGCCAAATCAGTTTGAACGGTGGTTCCTTCTGACCGCACCTCCTTCGCTTGGCTGTCGTCATCCGAAGGGCCGAAGCAAGATGGCCGGTCGTCAGGCGGAAAGGCCCGACATGGTCTGCGCGTCAGGATTCGATGCGTCCGCGATCGCTCTGGTAGATCATAGGGTCGAGATCGAAGGAGCTTCGGTTCCGATCGAGCGAGGAGATGCGGGCCATGTCCACTTCGGAAAGCTCGAAGTCCCAGGCAGCAAAATTATCGGCGAGATGCTTCGTGTCAGCCGCCTTCGGGATGGCAACGAACCCGCTCTGAAGGTGCCAGCGAAGCACAACTTGCGCCGGTGAACGCCCGATGCGCTGCGCAATCCCGGCGATCGTGTCATCTTTCAGAATCAGGCCATGTTCCAGCGGGCTCCAGGCCTGCGTCAACATGCCCTTAGCCGCATGATAGGCGCGCAGGTTGCGCTGCTGGAAGCGCGGATGAAGCTCCACCTGGTTGATCGCCGGCAACACGCCGGTTTCGCTGACGAGCCTGTCGATCAGCACAGGCGTGAAATTGGCCACGCCGATCGACTTCACCCTGCCCTCTTCTTGCAATCGCACCAAGGCGCGCCAGCTTTCAACATAAAGCCCCTTGGCGGGCTGCGGCCAATGGATGAGATAGAGATCGATCTTTCCGATGGCGCGCTCGCTTGCGTCGAATGCCCTCAATGCCTGGTCGTAGCCGTGCATCCCGTCCTGCAGCTTGGTCGTCACGAATACCGCGCTCCGGTCGATATCGAGCGATCGCAATCCCTCGCCGACCTCGCCTTCATTGCCATAGACTGTTGCCGCATCGAAATGTCGGTACCCGACCCGAACCGCTTCTCGCATCAGCGCGGGAAGCGTGCCTTCGGGCACATACATGACGCCCAGCCCCATCTGCGGGATGGCTATGCCATCGCCCATGGGCAAAGTCCGTGAGTTGTTATCCATAAAATTTCTCCAGAAGGGATCCCACGGTCGGGCCGCAGGTTCCCATTCGTCAAACCGTTGGCTCGCGTGGAATGTCGGCTGCACTTCGGACAGCAAAGCCCGCGCGTTTGACCCTTTGCCTAGCTGTCGCCCTGCCGGGGGCGCAGATCGGCGGCGATCAGAGCCGACAGGTCAGTAACCGGGATGTCGAGGCGTTCGTTGAACGTCCCCGATTTGGGCCAAGAGACACCGCGGCCGATCGCGAAAGCAGCGCGGTATTTGCGCATCATGTTCTGCGGGTCGTTCGCCAGCTCGTCCATGAGGAAGGGCACGGTCCATACAGACCGCTTGAAAGGGCGGCCCAGCTCCGCTTCCAGCTTGTCCGCGACTTGGCCATAGGTGACCGTGTCTCCCGCAAGGAAGACGATCTCGTTGCGGATGGCCGGCTCGAAGAAGACGATCTCGGCGGTCAGCATGCCGATGTCGTCGGGTGTGGTCAGAGTCACGGCGGTGTCGAGACCGCCGAGCGCGTGGACTTCGCTGTTCTCGATATCGACAACGCCGAACTCCGGCTCGAACAGGTAGCTCATGAACATGCCGGTCGAAATGATGACCCATTCGGTCTTGTCCTGCGAGCGGAGTAATTCACGCACGTCGAGCTGCGCGTCGAAGATGTCCTGCGGGCCGCCCCGGCCGATCGCCTCGAAATCGACGCCGAACTGCCACGGAAAATAACGCGGAATACCCGACTGCAGGGCGGCCTTGGCGAGCTTCATCGGCGTGTCGATTCCGGCCGCATAGCCGGCACAGCCGATGACCGTATCATAGCGCGAGAACAGCGAGGCCAGTTCTCCGATCGAGCTGTTCACCAGATCGCCGACAACAATCTCGATGCCCAGATGTCGGATTTCGTCAATATCGCGCCGCTTGGCGGGGGCGTCTGATTCAACTGCACTTCGGCGCAGCAGAACGCTGATCTTCGCGCCCTCGATGGTCTTTGCGCGGCGGGCCAGATTGCGCAGCACGGGCATTCCTAGTTCACCCGCGCCCAGCACCAGAATATTCCGTGACTTCACGGCGGAGACAGCATCGTTCATAGTTCCGATCCCTTGAGGATTGATAGTCGCCCCCATTTGGCGATCGTCGGGCAGATGCGGAAGAAGGGTACATGCGTGATACTGCGGTCAGGACGTTAAGGCAGGAGGATATCCTCACATATTCCCAGGCCGTCTGCGACGGACTGAGGGACGATGATGACGGGGTGCGGCGAGAGGTGCTGGCCCATGCCGGCAACCGCTGGTCGCTGGGTGTCATCCACACCCTCGGCGTATACGGCCAGCTACGCCATGCGGAAATCGGACGGCGCATGCACGGGGTCACGCAGCGAATGCTGACGCGGACCCTGCGACATCTCGAGCGCGACGGATTGGTCGTGCGACACGACGTCGAGGAAGTCGTGCCGCACGTCGAATATCAACTGACTGAATCCGGCCTCGAGCTCCTGATCCGGATGGTTCCTCTCTGGACCTGGATCGTAGAAAATGCGGACAGCTTTCGAACAGCAAGGGCGACTTTCGACGAAAACAGACTTGGGGATCCGGAATAGTTACGCAGCGAAACGGCGTGCGGGCCAGCGCCCCCAATAGGTTCGATCGATGGCGCAATAGTCCTTGGAACCCCTCGCCTTGCGGCTTCGTGCGCGACTGTTCGGTAACCTTGCAGCGACCAATTCCGAAAATACGTTCGTGATCGACGACGTTTGACTGCTCGGGAACGAAGGGATTCTAGCCGAGACCATTTCGCCACGGTGACGACCGGCACCGCGAAGCACACCGGGCAAGTTCACGAAACGCTTCGTCAGCTTCCTCAATGGAAGCGGCGGCGTCGACGTCAACGATACCGCGTTCACAAAATGCAATTTCAGCCAGTTGTCGCCGCAGATGCAGGCGGCAATCCGGACTGCGCGGCCACAGCTGGCCGAGGGCAACGCGGCGGCGGCTCCCGCACCGGCCGCGATCCCCGCGCGCGTCGCACCCTTCAACATTCGCCCGGGTCACTACGCGCCCGTTGCCGCTACATGCGGTTCTGCCCGCGAGCTTCTCTTCTATTATGACGGCAAGCGCGCCGGCTGGATCGACATGCAGCTGTTCAATCCCGCCCGCATGAATGCAGTCGCCAGCGCCAAGCGACGCGGAGCCGGATGGATCACTGACGCAGCCACTGGCGAGACGCTCCGGGTCCTCGGGACCGACCGCATTGCGGTCGGAGATCCGGAGTTCGGGGAAGAAACGCTCCGGTGGTGCCCTGCGGCCGACGTGCGGGATTCAGCCGGGCCCCGCTAAGCTGCGGCTGCAACCTATAATTGTGTCCATGTTCCGCGGCGCCATTCCAAAGCTGGCCTTCATCCGGGTCAATTGGATCTGGCTTGTGGAGGTCGGCCACGACGAATAGACATTCGGAACACCGGGGCGAAGCAACCTCCCGGACAAGCCCAGCGTGCGCTCAAGCGTTGCCTTTTGGTCTCCGCAACCGCGGGGATGAGGAGGTTTGTTTGAAGCGCTCTTCTTTTGCGGCTCTGCTGCTCGTTGCCACCCCCGCCCATGCAGAAGACGGTTTGACGCTGAGCGCTAACACGCGCCTGCGCTACGAGACAATCGAAGGCCAGCCACGCACGGGCTTCAACGAGTCCGACGATCTCTTCAACATCCGCACAATCGTGACGGCCGAATATCGCACCGGACGGCTGAGGCTCGGTACCGAGCTCTACGACAGCCGCGTCTATGGCGGCGATGCCGGGACGCCGATCACCACGGGTGAAGTCAACACGCTCGAACTGGTACAGGCCTATGCCGGCTATGACATCCCGGACGCCTTCAGACCGGGCACGAAGCTCGGGCTCCAGGCCGGTCGCTTCACCCTCAATCTCGGATCGCGGCGCCTCGTCGCCGCCGACGACTATCGTAACACGACCAACGGATATACCGGCCTCCGCGCCGACATCGGCCTGCCGGACGACCTGTCGGCGACACTGATCTACACGCTGCCGCAGGTCCGGCTTCCCGATAACCGGCCCGATATCGTCGACAACCGGGTCAGGTTCGATCGCGAGAGTTTCGACCTTGTCCTGTGGGGCGGCCTTGCCACGAAGAAGCTCGGAGGAAAACGCGGCCCCATCGAACTCTCCTACTTCCATCTCGGCGAACGGGATTCTCCGAAGCTCGCGACGCGTAACCGTTCGCTCGATACGGTCGGCCTGCGCCTCTACCGCGATCCTGCTGCTGGGCGCGCCGATTTCGAAAGCGAGACCTTCTATCAGTCCGGATCGGTCCGGGCATCCCTCGCGCCAACCGCAACCAAGCTCGATGTCTCGGCGTTGTTCACGCACGCCGAAGCTGGTTACACCTTCAAGCACCCATGGTCGCCGAGGGTCGCGATAACGACCGGCCTCACCAAGCCTTCGCTAGTCCGGACCGCGCAAAAGCGCGGCCCGGTGAAAGCGTTCAATCCTTGCTGTTTTGAAGCTCGCCGACATTACGCTGCCCGATCGTCGCGAGTTCCCGGCCGGCATATTTTTCCGAAAAAATACCCTTCGTCCCTCGCCTGCGCGTGGGGACGCTTTCTTGGTCCGACGGCCCCACCTCCAGCGAAGATATCGTCATCGGGCCCGAATTTCCGCCAGCACGACGTCGTGCCCGAGCGGCTTGAGCAACGAAGAAATCAGCCGCGCCTGGGATGCGTGCATCGAGTCTCCCGGCCCCTTCACTTCGGCGAACCTGATCTGGTCCCCCTTCCACAGGGTGAGGTCGGGCCACCCGGCGCGCAGATCATAAGGAGCCGCCGCAAAAGCGCGCGCGATCTCGGCGAGACGAGCATTGCCCAAGGCGGCGAAAAGCCCGCGCACATGCTCCCATCGGACATCGGGATAATAGGCCGGCGACATGCCGGCGGTCGCCGACAATATCCGCCAGTTCCTCTCGACCTGCTTCTCGTCCGCGCGCGCGCACGATGCGACCAGATCGTCGATCTCGAAGCGATCTTCGGCAAATGCGACATTCTGGGCGTAGAGCGCCTCGATGAAGGTGTCGGCATGTCTTTGTTGAAGGGACGTGAAGGACGCCGCCTTGATGAGCGTCAGCATCAGTCCGCCCTCGGCCGCCGCGCCGGCCCACCCACGCGCCCTATAGAATTCGAGCGCTGCCGCTTCGATCGAGCCGAAGGGCGCGCCGGTATCGAGACGCCAGGCTTTTGCGCCACCAGCCTCGAGTTCGATCACTTCATGCGCGATTCCGAGCCTGTCGGCCTGACGCTCGAATTTCCCCATCCGCTTCGCCGTGCTCGCCGCTGGCTCGAGCTTCTTTCTCAGCTTGTCCGCGCGGCGCGAGACGCCGACCTGCGGATCGAGGAGAAGCGCCTTGTCATAGGCTGCCAGAGCGGACCGCTCATCGCCCGTGCGCTCGTGCAATTCGCCCGACAGCCTGAACGCCGTCGCCTTCTGCCAGGCCTCGCCGGCGTTTGCCGCATGGTCGAGGCCCGAGAGCAGCTTCGCGCGCTGCGGTTCTGCCACGCCTTGCGGAGACCGTTCGAGGATCGAGCGGATGACCTCGATATCGCCTCGGGCGATGCGCCGGTCCTCCCAGGCCTCGCGGTCCACCATCGTCCCGTCGAAGTCATAATCGACGACCTCGTCATCCTTGTGGAACAGCCGCACTCTCCGATTGGCGGTGTCGAATATATAGCCGGCGGTCCATCCCGTCTCGGTTTCCCACCGCGACATTTCGCGCGCCTGTTCCAGATCGAAAAGAATATATCGGCAGCTATCCGGGCTGCCTGGCGCGTTGGCGGTCTGACAAATGGCGAAACGGCCGTCCTCCGAGATGGCGTTGTTCATCACATTGGCGGTGAGATAGTGCGAGATGATCGGGGTGCCGTCAGGGCGGAAGGCGGTGAAGCGGCTCTGCAATTCATTGCCGAACAACCAGTCGTTCAGGATGACGGTGCCCGTGTCGGAGACCTTTCCTTCCTGCGGCCGCTCCAACTGTCCATCCACGATGATGCCCGTCGGCCCGAGCAGGGCCCAATAGCCGTGCCCGGCCTCTCGGCTGCCGCCTGTCCCGCTGGCGGGATGGCGATCGGCCCAGATCAGCTTGAACCGACCGCCCGGCGCGCTCGACATATGACCGATGAAATCCAGAGCATCGATGCTGACGAGCCCGTGTGAATATTCGTCGATTTCGAAGGACAGATCGGCGACTGGCGATTTGGCGGGGTGCTCGTCTTCCCTGCCGAAGATCCTCGAGAACAGGCTTTTCATCCCGATCTACTACCAAATTACCAGCGTGCCGCCAGCCGGGATCATGCCGATGTGGCAGCGGCTTTCAGCGACTGCGGCGCAATTTTCCGAAGCCGCGGTCGCCGGCGATGAAACGCTCGATGATCGGGGGAGCGATGCGTTCGGGCGAAAGCGGTTCCGCGAGCCCGGTTTCCCTGGCGTGAGCCGCTGCATAGTCCGACAAGTCCCGATAGAGGCGTCCGGGCAGTTCGATCGTCAGTTTGACCGGCTTTTCTTCGGCAACGGGTCCCAGTCTGAGCCTCGTCATCTTGCTTTTCCTTCCAGCGGTTCGAGAATCAGATCGCGCGTTACGATGACGCGCAACATGAGACCCGGGCGGATGATGATCGTCGGCGCAATGCCGAGCTGCCGCTCCACAAGCTGTCGTCCCGTCTCGTTGACGCTGTCCTGCGCCCCGACCCGCACGGCACGGACGAGACGATCTTCGGCGTTCGCACCGAGCTCGGCCCCGACGCCCAGCAGCGTCGATACGAGCGCGGCCTTCACCATATGGCCCCAATGATGATCGGTCCGGTCGGCGAGCCCCGCCATGCCAGAGGCATCGGCACCCGGCAGGCGATCGAGTGCGATAGAGCGGCCGCCCGGCAGGATCAGCCTGTCCCATGCGAGAAGCACGCGGCTCTGCCCGTCGGCGATCTCGCTGTCATAATCGCCGACCAGCCGGGCGCCTTGCGGAATGAGCAGGAAGCGTCCGGAGGGACTGTCATAGACATTCTGGGTCACCTGCGCGGTGATCTGCCCCGGAAGGTCGGACCGGATACCGGTGATCAGCGCGGCCGGAATCACGCTGCCGGCCTGGACGACGTAGGGCGAGGAAGGGGCGACGATCCGCGCCGCGCTTTCCATCGGCCGCGCGCCGCCGCCGGTGAGGAAGCTATTTCGCCTGTCGGCGGCGGTCTGCGCGGTTTGCGAAATGGCGGGTGCAGGCGGCGACGCCGCGTCGCCAAGGGTCGGCAGGGGTGAAGGGACG
>CBJKNR010000001.1:0-30174 GCA_966417555.1 uncultured Sphingopyxis sp. | reverse complement strand
TCGTTCCCACATCCAACCTTCGTCATCCCGGGCTTGACCCGGGATGACGGTAAAAGAGATGGCAGCTATCCGGTCGAAAGCGGACCGGCGCCCTCAATTCGCATATAGCAACGGCGGCCGCCACGCGCTCTCGTCGACCTCGTCGCGGACCTTGTAGACGAGCCCGCGACTGTTCAGGAACAGCTTCTCCATCTCGCCCCGCGTGAAGGGGCGCGAGCCGACGCGGCCGAATACCGCCATCTGCCCGCCGGTCTCGTCGACCGCGCGGTCGCGGTCGAGCCCCTTCGACAGCGCCAGCGCCGGCGACGGCGTTTTCGCCCAAGCGATCAGCTCGGGCGTCGGCTTGGGCGAGAAGCCGTAAAGGCCCGGATTGTCGGGGCTGGTCAGCTGGAGCACCTTGATCCCGTTCCGCCCGTCGGCGACGTAACCGAACAGCGAGGCGTTGGTCGATCCGACGATCACATCCTCGGCGTCATTGAGCGTCCCGCCGAAGGTCAGTCCGGGCCAGACCACCGGCGCCGCGGGTCGCGTCACATCGACGATGACGAGGCCGTCCGCCTTCGCCGCGACATACATGTAGGTGCGCGCGACATAGATTTTGCGCGCGTTGGCGAGCCGCACCGTGCCCGGGGGCACCGCGACCGGCCGGGCAAGGTCGGTGACGTCGAACAGCTTCACCCCCTCGGCGTCGGTGACCCAGAGATAGCGGAACTGCACCGCGCTCGCGCGCGCATCGGTCAGCGGCAGCTGCGCGGTAACCTTCGGCTGAAGCGGCGCCGAAAGATCGAGCACGACGAGCCCCGCATCGGTGGTGATATAGGCGATGCTGCCCGCCAGCGTGACGTGCCGCGCCCCCGCCAGCACATTGCCCTCGTTCCACGTCAGCGCACGCTCCAGCTTGTTGTTGCGGAATTCACCGTCCGCCAGCGTGTCGATGTCGACGAGGATGAGCCCTTCGACGCTGTCGGTGATCACCGCATAGCGATAGATGTCGTGCATCACCTGTTCGTGATTTTCGGGGAAATTCTTCACGATATTCTCGTTGCGCGAGACGCTGACCGGCTGCGTCGTCGCGAGCGCCATGCAGGTCGCATTCTTCGACTTCACATGCGTATCGTGACCGAGCGGCGAGAAAGGCGCGCGCACGATGCGTTCGGAGAAACCCTTGTTGCCGATCGACGCGACGTCATAGACGCGGAAACCGCCCTTGCCCTCGGCGACGAACATATATTCGCCGCGCTGTTGCAGGCAGTTCACCCGGCCGCTCGTTCCCTGGACGATATTGACGAATTCCTCGAGCGCGTGGGTTTCGCCCGAGCCCTTTTTGTCGAAGGTCTTGCCGCGCACCCAGCTCCTGAGCTCGCGGCCATTTTGTTCGACGTGCAGCTTCCAATAGTCGGGATAGGCATAGCGCTGCAGATAGCTGCCGATCACTGCCTGCGGCTCGTCCCATTCGGTGACGCGCGTCGCCTGGAAACCGCCTTCCATTCCCGACCAGACGTTGAGCCCGACGAAATTGACGAAATTGGTGCCGAGCAGATTGAGCTGCGCCATGATCGCATTATTGTCATCGGCCGCCGACAGATGGCAGTCGGTGCACTGCTTGGTTTCGGAGCGGCGCACCGTATGCGGAAAGTGCGGCGCGAAGGCTTGGCTCGAATAGCCCGCCGACGAGATCGGCGGCTGCTGCACATAGATGCGCTCGCGATTGATGTTGGTCGACGACAGCACCAGCGCCGAGGTCGAGCGCACCGGGGTGATGATGCCGCGCACTTCGCCGTCCGGGCCGGGCTCGCCGGGCTTGGTGAGCTGGTGCCGGCCGAGCTGGAACATCTCGTCGCGCGCGACCTGCGGGTTGTAGGTCGCGAAGTTGCGCGTCTCCTCGCCCTCGAAGTGATGCATCCTGGTCTTCCAGTTCGCCTCGATCGGCAAATGGCAGCCGCCGCAACTCGTCGTCCATGAGAGGTGGCAGGTGAAGCAGGTCATCTTGTCTTCGCCGTGCGCGCGCTCTTCCTTGGCGACACCCGGCCCCCATTCATACTTGCCGTCTTCCGAGCCCGAACGCGCCATCAGCTTGGCGCGCGCCGCCTTGGCGTTGAAATGCGGCCCCGGCGTCACCGCCTGCCTGACGAGGCTGACCTGCCATTCGAGCTTGGGATCGACGATCGAGCGCTGGATCAGCCCGATCACCTCGGCATCGTCGTTATACTGGAATTCGAAGCGGCGGCGGCCGTCGGGATTGCGGAGCAGCGCCAGATTATTGCCCTGCGGCCGCGCCGCGACGTTCGAGGTGAGCAGGTTCGGGAAAGCGTCGGCAGTGCCGTGGCAGTCCTTGCAGCTGATCTCGACCGCGTTCGCGACCTCGCCCTGGATATAACCATTGCCATGGCTGTCCTGCGCGAAGTGACAATCGGCGCATTGCATCCCCTTTTCGGCGTGAATGTCCATCATATGGACCGCCTTGCCGGGGTTGAGGCCGGGCGGTACGAACTTGCCCTCCACCCCCGGCTTGCCCGGATCGGCGCTCGACAAACACAGGTCGCGTTCCTTGGGATCGGTATAATGACTGCAGCTCTTGCGCCATTTCTCCGGATCCTTCGGGTCGATGATATTCGCGGTGTCGGTGCCCCAGGTCGACATATTGCCGTCGGCGGTCAACAGATTGCCGTTCCGGTCGCGCTTGAAGATGCCGCGGAAGTTCCAGCCGTGGCCGTGATAGTCGGCGAACTGCGTATCCTTGTTGCTGTCGTTGACGTCGTAGACGTCGCGCAGGAATTCGACGTCGGCCCACAGTCCGCGCGCCGACGCACCTTCGGGATTGCGTTCGAGCACCTTATGGACCTCGGCGGCGGTCGGATAGCGCTGCTGTTTGTATTTCTTCTGATACTCCTCGTCGCTCATTCCCGGCGGGCGCGGCGCCGTATTGTCCGGCCCCGGCCACATCTGCGGCGCGTCCGATTCATAGTCCCACATCGTGTAGCCGAGGTAGGAGTTCAGGAAGATGTTCGGCTGGTGCATGTGGCACGACATGCACTGAGCGGTCGGGATCGCACGCGTGAAGGCGTGGCTGATCGGGTGCCCCGCATCGCGGCGCGGCTGCTTCCCGGGCCGTGCCGGGACCTCGGGGTCGGCGGGGTCGATCAGAGCACCGTGACCACCGCCCGCGTGATGACCGTCGTCGGCGCCGTGCCCGCCCTCACCCTTCCACTTCTTCTCCGCGATTGTCGGGTCGATCGTCGCCGTCTCGCCGTCGCGGCCGAATCCGGCATAGATCAGGCTGTGCCGCGGCTCGCGGTCGTTGGCGTAGATGACATGGCAGCCGGCGCAGCCCGAATGGCGATAGTCGCCGGGCTGGTCGTTCGTTCCCATGAACCACGACAGCGGATCGTTGAGGCGCGTCTTGTGAATGTTGAGCACGGGGATCGAAACGCGCAGCCCGGTGCCGGGACCGCGGTTCGACTGTTTGAGGTCGGGGCGGCCCGGTTCCTCGAGCCGCTGGATGCTTCCCGTCGGGTTCGGCAGGCCGATTTCGGGGAATTGCGTGTTGATGTTGCGCCCGCCGCGCTCGAACACGCGAAACACGTCGCCCGGCGGCAAAACGCTCCAGCGCGGCAGCGGATACATTCTGGCGAGCGCGCCGCGCTTCTTCTCGGCGTCGGTCAATATCTTGCCGGATGCGAAGCCCGGCTTGCAGGCTTCGGCATATTCCTCTTTCGTCAGCCGCGACGAGGGCGAGAGGATGCACGCCGGATCGCCGGTACGCGTATAGGCCTCGCCGAAGACGTAATTCTTGTACGGCACGATACCGTTGTTATACGCCGCGCCGCCCCACAGCATCGCCCCGGTCGACATCAGCGACCGCTCGGCCGCCTCGATCACTTCGAGATGGCACGCGCCGCACGCCTCGCGCGCGACGCGATAGTCGCTGGGGTTCACGAAGCGGATGAACTCGGGCGCTTCCTTGTTAAGCAAGGTATAGCTCCGCTCGGGGTTCGCCGAGCTGTCGTGCCACGCGCCAGGAAGCGTCGGCTGCGGATGCGCGAGCTTCATCACCGCCTTGTTCGCCGGATGCTGATAGCCGAGGCCGGGCGTGCCGCGCTGGCTCGCGTCGCCGCCATGGCAGTCGGTGCAGCCGAGCTTCACTGCGGGCGTCGCGTGCATCGACGGCTGGTCGGTGCGCGTGTGGCAGCTGTAGCAGCCCTCCGACTTCGCGCTGACGTCGGCGTCGCTCTGCTCGCGCGGTGCGGGCGGGGTGAAGCGATATTCGATCTTGAGCGGCTTTTCCTCCTCGGCCGCGCGCACGACGCCGGCGCCAAAGGCCGCGTACATCGTCAAAAAGGCGAGCAGGGCGAAGAGCTTGCGCGTCACGATCAGAAACTCACGATCACATTGGCGAGGATCGACACATAGGCGTCGTCCTTCTGCTTGTTGTCGAACAGGTCCTTGAATCCCTTGCCCGGCAGCAACACCGCGCCGCTGAGGCGCCCGACGATGTTCTGCGTCGCCTTGGGCCGCCAGATCGCCGCGACCGACAGGTCGAAACCGATGTCCTTCGGGATCGATCCTTCCATGCGCAGCGCCTGCAGGCTCGACGTATTCTCGAACCACAGATGGTTGAAATTGGTGCTGACGCGAAATTCGGGGGTCAGGTCGAAATCGGCACCCGCGCCGACGAAGACCGTGCCGGGGTTGTTGAAATTCGATTGGCCCTCTTCCTTCGACGAGCGCAGCGAATTCAATATGCCGTTGCGGCCGTTGATCGAGATGACGCGCCCGCCGCCCGCGAAGGGGATCGTCTGGCGGATCCAGTAGCTGGTGTCGGCGCCGCCGAAGATCGGATTCTCGAAGATCGCGTCGAAGCCGCCCTCGGTCCTGTTATAAGGATCGCCGTCGCCCGTCGCGTAAAGCCCCGACAGGCGGAAACGCATCCAGTCGTGATCGTAGCTGAGTTCGACCGCGCCGAAGCCCGCGCGGATTTCGGCGGGCTCGCTCGTGAAAAAGCTGTTCCGGTCCTCGCCGAGCGCCGCATAGAAGCTCGCGGTCAGATTGATCCGCCCGATCCGCCCGTCGGCGCTGTAGCCGAGGTAGACGACGTCATATTCGCGCCCGCGCAGGTCGCCGAGCAGCGCGGGGCGCACCGGGAAACCGTTGTGGTCGATCTGCACGTCATTCTTTTCGCGGTTCATATTGTAGGTGACGCTGATCTGGCTGGTCAGCCCGACGACCGGAAAATCCTGGCGATAGAGATTCCCGGTGAAGATGAAGTCGCTGCGCGGCGTCTGGGTGATGTCGTTGAGGCCGCTGTTGGTGTCCTTTTCGAGCCGCCAGAAGGCCGCGAGATTATACTGGAAACGGTTGTTGTCGCGGTTGCCGAACAGGCGGATGCCGAGCTGGCTGTCGTTGAACAGGAAGCCGCGGAAATCGCTCTGGAACGGCTGTATGCCGACGCGGACCGAATAAAAATCGTAGCGGTCGGACGTGTTGCCGAGATGCTTGTCGACGAACAGTTCCTGCACGCCCAAAAAGCTGTCGTAGCGATGGCTCGCCTTCGACGGGCGCACGTCGAGCACGCGCCGTTCGGGCACGTCGACATAATTGGCCTGATAGGCGAGCGTGACGCGATATTCGATGTCGGGCGGCTTGAACGCGGTCGATCCCTTGATCAGCGCGGCGCCCGCGATGAAGGTCTGCGCGAAGACGAAGCTGCGGTCCTTGCCGAACACGTCGAGACTGCCCGGCCGCTCGGTCGTCTGGACCCCGACGGGGATCGGGAAGGTGCGCGGCTCGAACACCGTATCGGACACCGCATTGGCGACGAAGAACCAGTCGTCACCTTTGATCGGCAGCCATTTGACCTTGCTGCGGTCGATCGCGCGGTCACCCTTGTACGTGTTCTGGTGATAGGGATCGAACCAGCGCTCCTTGACCACGCCGAGCGTTTCGATGAGGCGCCAGCGGTCGGGGACCGGAAGCTGGTCCTCGATTCCCGGAAAGGCTTGCGGCGGCGGGGGGCGCAGCGCGCCGACATTATCCTGCGTCAGCACATCCGGAAGGTCGGGGCGATAGCCGGGGCGGCGGCGGCCCTCGATGATTTCGGTCACCGGATCGCCCTCGATCACCTGCTGCCAATCGACCGGTGGCGGCGGCGGGATCAGTTCGTCGGCCGGCTGCCCGGCGGGTGCGGCATCGCCGGCGATCGGCGCGTCTTCGGGCGCGGGCGGCGGCGCGACCTCGGCGCCCGGCGCGCCTTGTGCCGCGAGCGTCGCGATGATCGGCCAAAGGCTGCCCCCGGTCATCGCCTATAGCCCGTCGCAGACATTTTGCTGCGCCGTGTCGAGGAACGGGGCGAAGGGGCAGCTGATATAGCGCAGGCGAACCGTCCGGTTGTCGGCGAGCGTCACGACGACATTGTCCGACCGGATCGCTTTCGGGGCGTTGCCGATGCCGCCGACGCGCGCGCCGCCATTGTGCGCACCAAGGAAGCTGATCATGTCGTCCTGATCGATGCCGTCGCCCGACACGCCGATCGCGCCCACGAGCTGGTTGCCGCGATAGATGGGGACCGATCCGGGGAAGATCTGGATGCCGTTCTGCAGCCGGTTCTGCCCCGGTGCGACGTCGGGCAAGGTCGTGCAGCGCGCCGGCGTATCGGCGTTCAGATTCTGCAGGAAGCCGAGATGCTGGCCGAGATTACCGATGATCAGCGCCGATTGCAGCCCGGTCGAGAAAGGATTGAACTGCTGGATCGGGCGCGAGAAGGGCCCATGCGGCCGGCCGACTTCGCCGTCTGGGAAATAGGGTCGCGACAGATTGCCGTTGGCGCGGTCGGGAAAGGCGATTGTCCCGGTGAGCGCGGCCGGGTTGTTGAGGAACGTCCGGACCGCGGGAACGAACTGGCGGATGTCGGCGCTCGCATTGGCGCCGAGCTCTGCGCCCGCCTGCGGGTGCGAGAAGAAAGCTGCGGTGCGCGCCTTCTGCAAGCTCACGTCGGTGCCGAAGATCGGCGCGTCGGGCGAGCGGACGATGCCGAGTGGCGCGCCGTGCGTATCGACGACGCTGATCGTCACCTGCGCCCGGCTGTCGAGCGGGCGGCGAATCTGGGCGCGCGCGCGGCTCATCACCGCGAAAGCTTCCTCGAGCACCGCGCGCGCCTCGGCGGCGGTCAGCGGCGCGCTGTTCGTCGCACCGTCGGTCCCGGCGCGGATCGGATAACGATTGGCACCGCTGCCGTCGGTGAGGACGAAGGCGTCGCGGTTCGAAAATTCGGCCGGCGTCGACGCGCGGATACCCGATGCCTCGCTGCCATAGGCGATCCCGGCAGTAATCGCGGCATTGGCATAGCCGGTCACCGCGACGAGATTGCCGGCGACGCCGTTGAGGCTCGCAAAACTCGCGCCGCCACTCGTCGACACCCCGGCGAAGGTCGCGTCGGAGAAACGCAGGCTCGTCCCGTCGACGGTGATTTTGTCGGCGGTGATCGTCGAGGGCGCCTCGAACCCGCGCGTGCCGGCGAGGGCGATGAACTCCTCGGCGTCGTTGTCGATGTCGAGGATATTGTCGTCGCTGCCGTAATCGCCGTCGCCCATCACGCCGATGCCGCCGACGAGTACGCCATTCTTGTAGAGCGGCAGCCCGCCCGGATCGGCAGCGAGCCCGAGCGGCGAGCGTTTGGGCCCGATCAGCGCCGCATTGCCCGCGGCGCCGAAGCGCGCCGACAGGTCGCTGCACGGCAGCTGGCTGAACTGCACCCCGAACAGCGGCCCGCCTTCGAGCCCGACGGTGGTCGGCGCGGGGGGGAAATGTTCCTGCACGATCTGGCTCGCCGTGCGCGTCGAAAAGGCATTGCCGCCACTCGAGAGATAGGCGCCGGTGATCGCCTTCGCGATCGCGCCGCCCTCGGCGGGGAAGGGAACATTCTGCGCGTCCATATTGACGCCGTTCGGCGCCGCCGAAGTCGTCGCGGTCGGACGCGCGCCGTTCATGCGGAAGACGCCGAGGACATTGCCGACGCGGTCGGTCACCGCGATCACCGACGGCAGGCTGCGCGCCTGCGCTTCGGATATGGCCTGTGCGAGCACGCGCTCCACATCGGCGGTGGTCAGCGCCTCCGCGGCGGGCGGTGTGTAGACGGTCGTCGGCGTGGGGGTCGGGCCCGGTGTGGGCGTCGGTGTCGGCGTCGCGCCACCCCCTCCCCCACCGCCGCCGCCGCACGAGGTCAGCAGCAGCGCGCCCATCGCGGCAAAGGCGGCCGAACGGAAAAGGTGGGGCTTGCTATGCATGATCTTACCGCAGCGCCCCGATCGCGCGCACCGCGCTGCCGAATGAGGCCTGGAATTCGGATGGCTTATAGGCATTGGGGTCTTTCACCGCCGCATAGGCGCGGTCGATGTCGCCGCGGATGCCCGCCGCCGCACCGACCGTGATCCGCCCCGACGACACCATCGCGTTGAGCAAGGTGTCGACCCCCATCACCGCCTGCTGCGATCCCGAATAATCGGTGTAGCGCTCGCTGATCGCTTTCGCCGAGATGGCATCGACCATCGCGAAGGCATCGGCACCCGAGAAGCTGCGCGAGGCGAAAGCGGACTTCAGCGCGGCGACCGTCTGCGACAGCTGCGCTGCCGCCTGTACCGCGCTCGCGCGATCGGTCGCCATCGCCTTGTGGAAAGCCGCGGTGCGCGCCGCCAGCTGGTCGGCAAGCGCCGGCGCCGCGAGCCGGGCCGCTGCGGCGAGCATGATCAGATTCTCGTCATTATAGGGCGGCATGCCTTCGGGCAGATTGCGGCCCGGATTGTCGAGCCCCGTGCGCACGGGTTTCGCCTGGTCGAAGATGCGGCGATGGCAGCTGTGGCAGTCGAGAAAATAGAATTCGGGGAACATCCCTTCGGTCCCGCGCCGCGTCTGGAACAGCGCGAGGCTGCGCTCGATCGCAGTCGCCTGCCCCACCGCCCACATCTGGACATGGTCAGTGCGCCGGTTCGCCGCGCCGAACTTGCGCCAGCCATAGTCGCCATCCTCCTGATGGTGCGCCTGCAGCGACGAGAAGAGGTCGAGCTCGAAAGAGATGCGCGGATGCCCCGCGGCCATGATGCGGTGCGTGACGAACTGGCCGTCAGCGGCCGAGCCAAAGTGGCAGTCAACGCACACGCCCGCGCGGATGACCGGATCCTCGAGCTTCTTCAACCCTGCCGACAGGTTGGCGCGATGCTTGTCGCGCATTTCGCGGGCGGGATCGGCGTTGGTGCCGACCCCGGCATAATGGCTCGCGAGCCACCCGCCCGCTGCGCCATGGCATGATTCGCAGCCGACGCCGTCCTCCGCCGGGACCGCGCGCGCAGTGCCCGCAGTGCTGTGGCAGCCGAGGCACATTTGCGCCCTGGCGGGATCGCCGATGCCGAGATTGCGCGCAATGAACTGGCTACGATTGTTGTTGAGAACGGCCCAAGCGCGGCTGTGCGCCCCGCCGGGAGTCGAGGGCTCCTGCCATTTCATCAGCTCGTCCTGGCGGACGATTGTGCCGTCGCCCTCCATCCGGCCGTGACAGGTCGACCCGGCGCACGAGGCGACGCCGGTATGGCGCGCGCCGCTTTCGCCCTGCGACCGCGCAGGCGGGGCGAAGGCGACCGCTGCAATGGCGAGCGCGAGCAACATCGCCGCCAGAACGGCAAATGCCGTCCAGGACCGATCGCCGCGCTCCTTCCCGGCGTGCGCCGTCATCCGCAGTACCCCTTTTCCCCAACCCGGCGCTTATTGCGCCTTGAGCCGAATTACACCACCCCGAAAGCCAGCATCGCGTCGGCAACCTTCTTGAATCCCGCGATATTGGCGCCTTTCACATAGTCGATATAGCCATTGCCCTGGTCGCCATAAGTCAGGCAGCGCGTGTGGATACCGTCCATGATATCCTTGAGCATCTGTTGAAGCTCGCCCTCGCTCCAGCTGCGGCGCCCGCTGTTCTGGCTCATCTCGAGCCCCGAGACCGCGACACCGCCAGCGTTCGCCGCCTTGCCCGGCGCGAACATGATCCTCGCGTCCTTGAAATGATGCACGCCGTCGAGGTTGGTCGGCATGTTGGCGCCCTCGCTGACCGCGATGCAGCCGTTCTTCACCAGTGTCTTCGCGTCCTCGCCGAGCAGTTCATTCTGTGTCGCGCACGGGAGCGCGACGTCGCATTTGACGCCCCACGGCGTCTTGCCGGGCGTGAAGGTCGCGCTTTTGAACTCCTCGCAATATTCCTCGATCCGGCCGCGGCGGTGCGTCTTGTGCGCCTTCACCCAATCGATCTTTTCCTGGCTGATGCCGTCGGGATCGTGGATGAAACCGCCCGAATCGGACAGTGTCAGCACCTTGCCGCCCAATTGGACGATCTTCTCCGCCGCGTGCGTCGCGACATTGCCCGATCCCGAAATGACGGCCGTCCTGCCTACGAGATCCTGCCCTTTCGCAGCGAGCATATTCGCAAGGAAGTAGACCGCGCCGTAGCCAGTGGCCTCGGTGCGGATCAGCGAACCGCCCCATTCGAGGCCCTTGCCGGTGAGCACGCCGGTGAACTCGTTGGTGATGCGCTTATACTGGCCGAACATGAAGCCGATCTCGCGCCCGCCGACCCCGATGTCGCCCGCGGGCACGTCGATGTCGGCGCCGATGTGGCGATAGAGTTCGGTCATGAAGCTCTGGCAGAAGCGCATGATCTCGCGAACGCTCTTGCCCTTGGGGTTGAAGTTCGACCCGCCCTTGCCGCCGCCCATCGGCAGGCCGGTCAGCGCATTCTTGAACGTCTGCTCGAACGCCAGGAATTTGAGCACGCTTTCGGTGACGCTCGGGTGAAAGCGGATGCCGCCCTTATAGGGGCCGATGGCGTTGTTGTTCTGGACACGCCAGCCGCGCTGGACGCGGATATGGCCGTTGTCGTCCTCCCAGCAGACGCGGAAGGAAACGACGCGGTCGGGCTCGGCAATGCGCCGCAATATCTGCTGCGCATGATATTCTTCCTTGTCGGCGATGAAATCGAAAATGTCCTCGGACACTTCCTGCACCGCCTGCACGAACTCGGGCTGACCCGGGTTGCGCCTTTTTACGCCTTCCATGAACGTCGAAAAGTCGACGTGATCCGAAACTGCCATGCACCCCTCCCCTGATGACTGGGAAAGCCGGTGCGACCCCTGACGATTTTTGTCGTTGACCGACCTCGTATGCCAAAGGCTACACAATCGCCAAGCAAAGGCAATATGACTGCGCGTACAGCCGGTATTTTTTCACGGCGCGCGCAAGAGGGGCAAAAATGAGCGAGAGCAAGGATATGGGGGCCGGCAGGGCAGGCAGAATGACCGGCACCAATCGCGCGATACTGATCGCCGCTTTCGTGCTGCTTGCCGCGGCGATCGGCTACGCGATCTGGCGCGATTCAGGCTCTTCCGACACAGCGCCGGCGGTCGAAGCCGCGGGTGCGCCGTCCGATCAGCTCGCCGGCCTCGAAGCGCGGACGCGGCGCGAGCCGGGCAGTGCCGACGCCTGGATCGCGCTTGGCGCTGCCAAATTCGACCTCGGCGACTTCGCGGGCGCGACTGCAGCCTATGAAAAGGCGGTCGCGCTTTCGCCCGAATCGGCGGGCCTCTGGTCGGCGCTCGGCGAAGCGCGGGTGATGGACAGCGACCGCGATCCCATGCCCGCCGCTGCGCTCGAAGCGTTCAACAAGGCGGTCGCGCTGGACGCGAAAGACCCGCGCGCGCGCTATTTTCTCGCAGTGAAAAAAGACATCGGCGGCGATCACAAGGGCGCGATCGAGGACTGGTTCGCGCTGCTCGCCGACACGCCGCGGGGTGCACCGTGGGAGGCGGACCTGCGCCGCACGATCGAACAGGTCGGACATATCCACAAGATCGACGTCGCCGCGCGGCTCGCAAAGACGCAGGCGCGACCGCTGACCGCCAGCGAGATGCCGGTCGCCGCGCGCGCGATTCCCGGCCCGAGCCGCGCCGACATGGAAGCCGCGTCGCAGCTCCCCAAGGGCCAGCAGGATGCGATGATCGAGGGCATGGTGAGCGGCCTCGAAGCCAAGCTCAAGGCCAATCCCGCCGACGTCGACCGCTGGATCATGCTGATGCGCAGCCGCATGACGCTCGGCGAGACGGCAAAGGCGGCGCAGGCGCTCAAGGATGGCATCGCCGCCAACCCGGGCGCCGCGGGACGGCTCAAGGCGCAGGCGCAACTTCTCGGCGTGCCGGGCGCATAATTTCCGTTGGCGCGCGACCATGAAAAGGCTAGGCCGTCTCCGCTGCGGGGGGCGCCAAAAACATAAGGTCGCCGCGGCACTCTGCCGCGAGACGCTTTCGGACGTATTTGCCCGGGACAGCCGTCCACTCTGTATCGGGCCTCGTGGTTTCAGCTGAAGCCTGATCGCCCGACGCGCGTCCGCGTTTCACCCCGCCATCAGCGCCGCATTGCCGCCCGCCGCAGTGACGTCGGTCGAGATCGACTTTTCCTCGGCGAAGCGGTGCAGATAGTGCGGGCCGCCTGCCTTCGGCCCGGTGCCCGACAGCCCGCGCCCGCCGAACGGTTGCGATCCGACGATCGCGCCGATCTGGTTGCGGTTGACATAGACGTTGCCGACCTGCGCGCGCGCCGCGATATGCGCCGCGACGCCGTCGATGCGCGTATGCACACCGAGCGTCAGCCCATAGCCCGAGGCGTTGATTGCATCGATGAGGGCGTCGAGCTCGCCGCCCTTCCACGTTGCAACGTGGAGCACGGGGCCGAAAATCTCGCGCTTGAGGTCGGTGACGTGATCGAGGCGGATCAGGGCCGGCGGCACGAAATGGCCGCCCGCGGGCAGGTTCGTGCGCCCGGCTTCGGCGATCACGCGGCCCGCGGCGCATGCTTCGGCGACATAGGCGGCGATATTGGATTGCGCCTCTTGGTCGATGATAGGCCCGACGTCGGTAGCGAGGATCGACGGATCGCCGACATTGAGCTCGGCCATCGCGCCCGCGACCATCTCGATCATCGTGTCGGCGACATCTTCCTGCACGCAGAGCAGGCGCAGCGCCGAACAGCGCTGGCCTGCCGACTGGAAGGCCGATGCGACGGCATCGCGCGCAACCTGTTCGGGCAGCGCGGTCGAATCGACGATCATCGCATTCGCGCCGCCGGTTTCGGCGATCAAGGTCGCGATCGGGCCGTCGCGCCCGGCGAGACTGCGATTGATCATCCGCGCGACTTCGGTCGAGCCGGTAAAGGCGACGCCGATGATATCGTCATGGCTGGTCAGCGCCGCGCCAACGGTTTCACCGCGGCCGGGAAGAAACGCAAGCACATCGCCCGGAATGCCGGCTTCGAGCAGCAGCTCGACCGCGGCGTGGGCGATGAGCGGAGTCTGTTCGGCAGGCTTGGCGAGCACGGCGTTGCCCGCGGCGAGCGCCGCCGATACCTGGCCGAGGAAGATCGCCAGCGGGAAGTTCCACGGGCTGATGCACACGAACACCCCCTTGCCTTCGAGCATCAGCTCGTTGCGCTCGCCCGTCGGCCCGGGCAGCGCGACGGGGTAGGTGAAATCGGCGCGCGCCTGCGCGGCATAATAGCGGAGGAAATCGACCGCCTCGCGCACCTCGGCGACCGCGTCAACGAGCGTCTTGCCCGCCTCGTCGATCGCAAGGCCGAGGAACAGCGCATCGCGTTCCTCGAGCAGCTCGGCGGCGCGTTCGAGCCGCTCGGCGCGGAAGGCGCCGCCGGCGAGGCTCCAGTCGTCGTGCGCCTTTCGCGCCGCAGCGACGGCATCGGCGATCATGGCAGCATCAGCCTCGATCACCTGACCGACCACGGCGCCGGTCGCAGGGTTGCGCACCGGTTCGGCCTTGCCCTTTCGCGGGGCGCCGCCAACGATCGGCGCCGCGACAAGGTCGCGCCGCCGAGCCGCACCGATTGCCGAGACCAGCGCCTCGGGCACGCCCGGATCGCCGAGGTCGTACCCGCGCGAATTGCGCCGCGCCGGGTCGAAGAGCCCGAGGCCCGTGGCGATGCTTGACGACGCTGCGCTCGCGACGCTGCGCGGGTCGACAGCAAGCTGTTCGGCAGTGACGCCGGGGTCGGAGAATTGATGCACGAAGCTGGAGTTCGCGCCATTTTCCAGCAGGCGGCGGACGAGATAGGCGAGCAGGTCGCGGTGCGTCCCCACCGGCGCATAGACGCGCACCGGACGCGGCGGCGGGAAGAGCGCGACCAATGCGTCATGCGCCCCCTCGCCCATGCCGTGCAGCCGCTGCAGCTCATAATCGGCGCCGGCGAAGAGTTCGGAGACATAGGCGAGCGTCATCGCATTGTGGCTCGCGAACGCCGGATAGATACAATCCTGGCAATCGCGCAGCAGCTGCGCGCAGCGCATATAGTTGAGGTCGGTGTGCAGTTTTGCCGTGAATACAGGAAAATCGCTTAAGCCGAGCGTCTGCGCGCGCTTGATCTCGGTGTCCCAATAGGCACCCTTGACGAGCCGCATCGACAGCTTGACCCCGCGCGTCCGCGCGCGGTTCGCGAGCCAGTCGATCACCGCCGGCGCGCGCTTCTGATAGGCCTGGATCACGATACCAAGTCCGGTCCAGCCGTCGGCGACACCCGCGTCGATCAAGGCCGCGAACACGTCCATATGCGGTTCCAGCCGGTCGCTTTCCTCGGCGTCGATCATCAGCGGGATGTTCACCGCGCGCGCCGCCTTGGCGAGTGCGATGACGTCCGGGATCAGCTCGTCATGCACGCGCGTCGCCTGCAGATATTCGTAGCGCGGGTGGAGCGCCGAGAGCTTGATAGAAATCCCGTGGTTGGCGTGCGGGTCGCCGGGCTTCGCACCCTTGCCGATGCGCGCGATCGCATTCGCATAGCTATCGTAATAGCGCTGCGCATCCTGGGCCGTGCGCGCCGCCTCGCCGAGCATGTCGAAGCTTGCGAGTTCCGACTTTTCCTTGTCGGCGCGCCTGACCGCGGCGTCGATCGTCTCGCCCATCACGAACTGCTGGCCGAGCATCTTCATCGCCGCAAGCGCCGCCTGGCGGATCACCGGCTCGCCCGAGCGGCGGACCATCGATTTCAGGAGCGTGAGCGGGTTCGCCTTGCTGCCCATCGCACCCAGCATCAGCGTCGCCGAGCCGAGCGAGAGGCCGCGCGACGAGAGCGCGACGATCAGCGGGCTGTCCTCGTCCTCGCCGTCCTTCCAGTGGCGCCCGGCGATCTTGTCGCGGATCAGCGCATTGGCGGTCGCATTGTCGGGCACGCGCAGCAGCGCCTCGGCGAGGCACATCAGCACGACGCCCTCCTCGGTCGACAGGCGATAGCGGTTCATCAGCTGTGCGACGAGCGTCTCGCGCTCGCCCTCGGCCTTCGCCTTGCGGATCAGTTCGAGCCCGCGGCGGGTCACCGCCCCGACGCCGGCGGGTGACGTCGCGAGAGCGGAGCGCAGCTCGGTGACGATGTCGGATTCGCTGCGGCGGGCGAGGGCACGGATGGGCGCGCGGTCGGGACTTTGGGTCATGGCGCCTGATAGCATATCAGCGTCAGTCGATCCGACTTGTTTGGTGGTCATTCATATGTATATTGACCATGTTTTAGATAAATCTTGGTCGATTTGCATGAAGAATAGCCAATCAACAGTCGATCTGGACGAGTTTGACCGCAAGATTCTCGCGATTCTCGGCCGCGATGGACGGATCACCTTTACCGAGCTCGCGTTGCAGGTCGGGCTGTCGAAGACGCCGTGCCAGCAGCGCGTGAAGCGCCTCGTCGACAGCGGCCTGATCACCGGTTTCCGCGCGATCGTCGATCCCGCGAAGGTCGGGCTCGACCATGTCGCCTTCACCGAGGTCAAGCTGTCGGACACGCGCGAAGAGGCGCTGAAGCAGTTCAACACCGCGGTGCGGCAGATTCCGGAGGTCGAGGAATGCCACATGATCGCGAGCAGCTTTGATTATCTGCTCAAGGTCCGCACCCCCGACATTCGCCGCTATCGCATCGTATTGGGCGAAAAGATCTCGAGCCTGCCGCATGTCGCGAGCACCTCGACCTTCGTCGCGATGGAGACGATCTGCGAATCGGCACGCTGACAGCCATCGACCGTCGTTCAACGGGCTTCGAAAAAGGCCGGCGTGCGGCCCGCGTTCGTTTCTTCATAAAAGGCGCAAAAACGGTCCACCGGAAGCGCTTCCGAATATCGCCACCCTTGGGCAAACTCCACGCCCGCCTCGCGCAGATATATTTCCTGCGCCTCGGTCTCGACGCCCTCCGCCACGATATGGAAGCCTAGGCCATGCGCCATTTCGATGATGTGCGGGACGATAACGCTGGTCGCGGCATCCTTGCCGATCGCATCGACGAAGGATTTGTCGATCTTGAGCGCGTCGAGGGGCAGGGTCTCGAGAAGCGAAAGGCTGGAATAGCCGGTGCCGAAATCGTCGATCGCCACGAGATGGCCGGCGGCGCGTGCCTGTTCGATCGTCGCCCGGGCAGCAGCCGCGTCCATGAAACCGCGCTCGGTGGCCTCGAGCCATATTTGCGAGGGCTCGACATTTGCCCCTGACAGCGCCGCCGCCAGCACCGCAAGGAAACGGCCGCTCTGCATATCGGCAGCCGAAATATTGATGGCGACGTGGATCGACCGTTCCTTGCGCAGCATCTCGGCAAGATCGGCGACGACGGTTTCGATGACGAGATCGGTCAGCGGCCCGGTCAGCCCGGTCCGCTCGGCAAGCGGAAAAAAGAGATCGGGAGGAACCCATTCGCCATCGGGACGCCGCCACCGGGCCAGCGCTTCGGCACCGACGCAAAGCCCCGTCGAAAGCTCGATGATAGGCTGATAGAAGGCGACGAATTCGCGGCGCCCGATGGCGATTTCGAGCTCCCTTCGCGGCGACAGCCGTTGCCGCGACAACCACAGCACGAGGCCGAGCAGCGCCGCGGAGATCAAGGCGGCGACAGGCACGAGATACCATAGATCGCGGTCGATCCGCGCTTCGACCAGCGCGCGGTCGGTTATGGCGAAGGCCCGGAGCCCGTTTCGTTCGGCCGACGCGAACATCTGGTTCTTCCAGCGCCCCGCGCCGCCATGGCGCGCGATGCGCGCGGCGAGCATCGGGTGCACCGGCCCCGAGGTCGCCAGGATTTTTCCGTCCAGAGTCGCGACGCCGGGCGTCATCTCGGTATCGGTCAGGACGTCGACCAGCCGCCCGGGCTTCATGAGGATATTGTGATCGCCGCGGCTGAGCGCGTGGACCGTACCGCCGCTGGTTACGATCGGCCTGACATTCAAGTGAATGTCTATCCCGCCCGGCAGCCGCGTGTCGGGCGATCCCATCGCGATCGTGCGGTCGGCCTTGCCCCAGCTTGTGCAGGCCAGTTTGCCGCCCAGGAAATAGCCGATTTCCTCGACCGACCGTGCGTCGATCGTGAGTTGCCGCATTCGCGCTATGTGCGCGGGGCTGCAAGCTTGTTGCCTTTCCCGTTCCAGTTGCCGGAAAACGCCCTCGACCATTCGAACATTGCCGGTCGCGCGTTCGAGCGTCCAGCCCGCATATTCGGCGAGGTGCCGATTCTCATCCTCGACGGCCTTGTGCCGGGCGTAGACGGCAATCGCGACCAGGGGCAGGACCGCCGCGAGAATCGCCAGGCAAGATGCAATGATGATGATCGTCCTGCGCCGCATATCCGCCCCATCGAACATCATCCGCCGATGACGCTTCCCGCGCAACAGTCGAACGAAACGCATGGAAAAAGGATTAATATCGTGGGGAGCCGCGCGGTTCCGACCTGATGGGCCCGGACAGGAAAAATGTCGGGGAGTTTCGCAAGACAGATGTTGACGACAGCGCGGTCGCCGTGGCACTCGGTCGCCGCATCGCAAGGGCGACCACTGTAAAACGCCGTGTAGAACATACGGCCAAATAGCAGCCAAGCGCTTGAAATGCGGGTGTAGCTCAATGGCAGAGCAGAAGCTTCCCAAGCTCGCGCAATTGGCGGCTTTCCGCCGTTCTGGCTGTAAACTACACCGAAAACGGCTCCTTACATTTCAAGCACTTGAAAAATAGCCGTAAACCAAAATTGGCGTGCAACGGGTTGCATCGCGCGGCCCCTCTCCCATTATCCAATCCCCCTGCTATGGGTAGGCTGGAGGGGAGCCGGGGCAGGACGCCTGCCGGGTGATCCCGACCAATTTTATCGGAGAACTCGGCAGATCATGAGTAACGGCAACCTCGATTGGATTACGAACTTCATCTGGGGGATTGCCGACGATGTGCTGCGCGACCTCTATGTCCGGGGTAAATATCGCGACGTGATCCTGCCGATGACGGTCTTGCGGCGGCTCGACACTGTGCTGGAGCCCGTCAAGGACAATGTCCGGGCGATGAAGGCGCAACTCGATGATGCGGGCGTGATCGAACAGGATGCTGCCCTGCGCCAAGCGGCGGGTCAGGCTTTCTACAACACCTCACCCTTCACCATGCGCGATCTGCGCAACCGAGCCAGTCAGGCGCAGTTGAAGGACGACTTCGAGGCCTATCTCGGCGGCTTCAGCCCCAATGTGCAGGACATTCTCGACAACTTCGAGTTCCGCAATCAGATACCCAAGCTATCGCGTGCCGATGCGCTTGGCGGGCTGATCGAGAAGTTCGTCGATCCGCAACTGAACCTCGGCCCCAATCCGGTGCGGAACGGTGACGGCTCAGTTCGCGTCCCGGCGCTCGACAACCACGCGATGGGCACGATCTTTGAGGCGCTGGTTCGCAAATTCAACGAGGCGAACAACGAAGAAGCGGGCGAGCACTGGACCCCGCGCGACGCGGTCAAGCTGATGGCCGAACTGATCTTCCGTCCCGTTGCGGACCAGATCGCATCGGGCACCTATCTGCTATATGACGGAGCGTGCGGCACAGGCGGGATGCTGACCGTTGCCGAAGAGACGCTGGAACGCATCGCCCACGAGCATGGCAAGAAGGTCTCTACCCATCTCTATGGGCAGGAGATCAACCCGGAAACCTATGCCATCGCCAAGGCCGACCTGATCCTGAAGGGCGAAGGCGAGGAAGCGGACAACATCGTCGGCGGGCCGGAGTGGTCCACGCTCAGCAATGATGCCTTCCCCTCGCGCGAGTTCGACTTCATGCTGTCGAACCCACCCTACGGCAAAAGCTACAAGAGCGACCTTGAGCGGATGGGCGGCAAGGGCGGGATCAAAGACCCGCGATTTGTTATCAGCCACGGCGGCGATGACGAATACAGCCTGATGACCCGGTCCAGCGACGGGCAGATGTTGTTCCTCGCCAACCTCGTGTCGAAGATGAAGCACAAGACCGTGATGGGCAGTCGCATCGCCAGCGTTCACAACGGATCGTCGCTATTTACCGGGGACGCGGGCGGCGGCGAAAGCAATACGCGCCGGTGGATCATCGAGAATGACTGGCTGGAGGCGATTATCGCCCTGCCCCTCAACATGTTCTTCAACACCGGCATCGCCACCTATGTCTGGGTGCTGACCAACCGGAAGCCGGAGGCGCGCAAGGGCAGGGTCCAGTTGATCGATGCCACAGGCTGGTCCGCCCCACTACGCAAGAACCTTGGCAAGAAGAACTGCGAACTTACGCCGGACGACATCGACCGGGTCGTGCAGACCTTCATCGACTTCGAGCCGAGCGAGCAATCACGCATCTTCGATAACCGGGAGTTCGGCTACTGGAAGGTCACGGTCGAACGGCCCCTGCGGGCGACCGGCATCGAGCCGAACCGCGCCTACAGCCCCAAGGAGATCAAGGCGCTGAAGGAGGAAGGCCGGGTCAGCCCGGATGGCCATCCGGTCATCAAGCGCATCCACAAGCCGGGCAAGATGGAGGCCGACCCGCCCCACGGCCTGTTCCCGGTCACCATCGGCGGCAAGCAGGTGGTGGTGGAATACGAGCCGGACAGCGCGCTGCGCGATACCGAGAACGTGCCCCTGCTGGAGCCGGGCGGCATCGAGGCGTTCATCGCCCGCGAAGTGCTGCCCTATGCGCCTGATGCGTGGATCGCCGCTGGGAAGAGCCAGATCGGCTATGAGATCAGCTTTACCCGCGTGTTCTACAAGCCGCAGCCGCTTCGCACGCTGAAGCAAATCCGGGATGACATCGTGGCGCTAGAGCGGGAAACCGATGGCCTCTTACCACAGATCATCGGAACGGGCGCGTGATTGAGGGACTGCGACCTTACCCGGATATGCAATCGACCGGCGAGCCGTGGCTGCCTTCGATCCCGGCGCATTGGGAGGTCCGCCGCAACGGGCGGCTCTTCAGCGAGCGGCGTGAGACCGGCTATCCTGAGTTGCCCATCCTTGAAGTTTCATTGCGTTCTGGCGTGCGTATCCGCGACATGGATGGTGGGAAGCGCAAGCAGCAGATCGCCGACCGCTCCGTTTATCAGCGGGCGGTGAAGGGGGACATTGCCTATAACATGATGCGGATGTGGCAGGGAGCAGTTGGCATCGCTCCCGCTGACGGTCTGGTCAGCCCCGCCTATGTGGTGGCAACGGCACATGACGGTGTTGTCCCGGCATATTACGCTTATCTATTTCGCACCGGCGACTACATGAAGGAGATCGACAGCTATTCACGCGGCATCGTGCCGGATCGCAATCGGCTCTATTGGCAGGCGTTCAAACAGATGCCTTCCGCATACCCTCCGCTCGATGAGCAACGGCTGATCGTCCGCTTCCTTGATTGGCATGGCGCGATGACGGGAAAACTGATCCGCACCAAGCGGCGACTGATTACGTTGCTGAACGAGCAGAAACAATCCATCATCCACTGCGCCGTCACGCGCGGCCTCGATCCAGCCGCGAAGCTCAAACCTTCTGGCAACCCTTTGATCGGAGAGATCGTCGATGGCTGGGCTATCAAAAGGCTGAGAAACGTCGCAGAGCTGCGCGTCAGCAACGTGGATAAGAAGGCGCACGAAGGCGAGTTGCCTGTCCGGCTCTGCAACTATGTCGATGTTTACCGGAATGAGGAGATCGGCCCGGCCATTCCGTTCATGGAAGCCACAGCGGCACCATTTGAGATTGAGCGGTTTCGGCTGAACATCGGTGATGTCATCATCACCAAGGATAGTGAGGACTGGAAGGACATCGGAGTTCCGGCTCTGGTTGCCACAGAAGCAAAAGATCTTGTTTGCGCCTATCACCTCGCCATTTTGCGGCCTTTCCCTGACAAGATCGAAGGCGCATTTCTGTTCTGGCAGCTATTGGGTTGGGCTGCGCGCTGGTCGTTCGCCATGCAGGCATCCGGCGTAACACGTTTCGGTCTGTCTCAAGGAGCAATCAAGGGACTGCAAGTGGTGATCCCACCGCTCGATGATCAACGAATGATCGTTGCTCATCTCTTGGAAGCAACCGCTGACATCGGGCGCGGCGTGCAGGATGCGTTGGATGAGATCGCCCTCATCCAAGAGTTTCGCACCCGCATAATCGCCGATGTCGTCACCGGCCAACTCGACGTGCGCGCCGTGGCGGCAAACCTGCCCGATGTCACGGAGGTCGATGCGGCAGACGATTTGACCGACGAGGACGAATTGGACGATGGTGCCGACGACCTCATCGACGAGCAAGAAGCCGTCTGACCTATGCCTCCACCCGCCAACCCCAAAATCTACCACATCGTCCATGTTGACAAGCTGGCGTCGATAGCGGCGGATGGCTTTCTGTGGTCGGACGCCGAAATGGCCGAGCGCCCGGCGAACGGCACGGTCATCGGCATGAACAACATCAAAGCACGGCGGATGAACGAGTTGACGCTCGCCAGCCATCCCGGCCTTTTTGTGGGTCAATGCGTGCCATTCTACTTCTGCGCACGCTCGGTCATGCTGTTCCTGATCCATCGCCGAAACGCCGAACTGGCTTATCAGGGCGGACAGGCTCCAATCGTCCATCTTGTCGCGGACCTCAACGCGGTGGTTGCGTGGGCACAGGCCAATGAGCGTCGCTGGGCCTTCACTTTATCGAACGCGGGCTCATATTATTTCGAAGACCGCCGCGATCTGGCGCAGTTGGGCGAGATCAATTGGGCCGCCGTGCAAACCGGGCAATGGTCCGGCAGCCCGACGAAGGAACAGAAGCAGGCAGAGTTCCTGATCGAACGGCAATTCCCGTGGCATTTGATCGAAGAGATCGGGGTCTATAATCAGACGACCGGACAACAAGCGACGCAGGCGATTGCCGGATTGGCACATAGACCGAATGTTCACATCCGTTCGACATGGTATTACTGAGGGGCGGACACGATATGGCAAAGATCGAACATACGACCGGGAACATTCTGAAGGCGGATGCGGAAGCAATCGTCAACACGGTGAACTGCGTCGGGATTATGGGGCGCGGGATCGCGCTTCAGTTCAAGAAGGCGTTCCCTGCCAACTTCCGGGCCTATGCGGTCGCCTGCGAGGCTGGCGAGGTCCAGCCCGGCAAGATGTTCGTCTATGACACCCGGTCGTTCGCCAATCCGCGCTACATCATCAACTTTCCGACCAAACGGCACTGGAAGGGCAAGAGCCGGATGGAGGACATCGAAAGCGGCCTGACCGCGCTCGCACGTGAGGTGCAAGAGCGGGGCATCAAGTCGATTGCCATCCCGCCCTTGGGGGCGGGCCTTGGCGGCCTCGACTGGGATGAGGTTCGTCCGCGTATCGAAGCGGCGTTGCGTGACGTCCCCGACCTTGACGTGTTGATCTACCAACCCAATGGGGCGCCGGAAGTCGTGAAGTCGCGTGAGGTGCCCAAGATGACGCCGGGCCGAGCCTCGCTCGTCACGCTCATGCACCGCTATCTGCAAGGATTGATGGACCCTTTTGTCACCCTGATCGAAGTGCAGAAGCTGATGTATTTCATGCAGGAGGCGGGTCAGCCGCTACGACTGAATTATGTGAAGCATCACTATGGTCCCTATGCGCGGAACCTTTCGCACGTGCTGAACACCATCGAAGGGCATTTCGTTGCGGGCTATCAGGATGGCGGTGACCAGCCGGACAAGGAACTGACCATCGTTCCCGGCGCGATTGCCGAGGCCGAGGCAGCCTTGGCGCACGAACCCCACACCCACGAGCAATTCAACCGCGTTGCCAATCTGGTGGACGGCTTCGAGACGCCATACGGTCTGGAATTGCTCGCAACGGTTCATTGGGTAGCCACACGTGAAGGCGCAGCAACGCCCGATGCGGCGCTCGCGCGCATCCATGACTGGAATGAACGGAAGCGCGCCTTCACCGAGCGGCAAGTCGCCATCGCCTTCGATACACTCAAGGCCAAAGGCTGGCTCGCCGCCGCATGAAGTCGGACACGTCCGAAGGCGGTCTGGAGACCCTCATTGTCGCCGACATGACGGGCGCGCGGGGCGTGCAACCCGTTGCAAGCGAAGTACGCGAACCCGCCGATCCGCTGGCCGCCTTGCGTTATTGGCAGATCGGTGATCCCAAGGATTATGATCGGGCATGGACGCTCGACCTTGTTCAATTCACCGACTTCATCCGGGCGACCCAGCCCGCGCTGGTCGATGCGCTTAGCCTCGAAGACGATACGCCCACCCGGCAAAAGTTCCTTGGACGATTGCAGGGTGAGATCACCAAACGCGGCGTGATCGACGTGCTGCGCAAGGGCGTGAAGCACGGGGCGCATGACGTAACGCTTTTCTACGCCTCCCCGTCGCTGGGCAATAGTGCGGCACAAGTGCGTTTCCGGTCCAATCGTTTCACTGTGACCCGGCAATTGCGATACAGTCAGGACGATACCGCGCACGCGCTCGATCTGGCGCTATTCATCAATGGCCTGCCCGTTGCCACGTTCGAGTTGAAGAACAGCCTGACGAAGCAGACGGTCGCCGACGCGGTCGAACAATATAAGCGTGATCGCGATCCGCGCGAAAAGCTGTTCGAGTTCGGACGCTGTATGGTCCATTTCGCGGTCGATGATGCGCAGGCGATGTTCTGCACCCACTTGAAAGGTAAGGCGTCATGGTTCCTGCCCTTCAACAAAGGCTGGAATGATGGCGCGGGCAATCCGCCCAATCCGGACGGTCTCAAAACCGATTACCTCTGGAAAGAGGTGCTCGCCCCGGCAAGCCTTGCCAACATCATCGAGAATTTCGCGCAAATCATTGAGAAGCGCGATCCCAAGACCAACAAGGTCAAGAAGGAGCAGATTTTTCCGCGCTTCCACCAGCTTGACGTGGTGAGGAAGCTGCTCGCCGACGCCCGTGCGAAGGGGGCCGGGCGACGGGTATTGATCCAGCACTCGGCGGGATCAGGCAAATCCAACTCCATCGCGTGGCTCGCGCATCAGTTGATCGGGCTGGAGGTGATGGCGCAGCCCGTGTTCAACTCGGTCATCGTCGTGACCGACCGGCGCATCCTCGATCAGCAGATCAGGGACACCATCAAGCATTTCGCACAGGTTGGCGCGACGGTCGGCCATGCGGAACGCAGTGGCGATCTTCGATCCTTCATTGCCGCTGGCAAGAAGATCATCATCACCACCGTTCAGAAATTCCCCTTCATTCTTGATGACATCGGCAGTGACCACAAGGATCGCCGCTTTGCCATCGTGATCGACGAAGCCCATTCAAGCCAAGGCGGCAAGGCATCCGCCGCGCTCAATGCCGCGCTGCTCGGCGCAGATGACGACGATGACGAAGCGGTTGAGGACAAGATCAACGCCATCATCGAAGCGCGGAAGATGCTGCCCAACGCCAGCTACTTCGCCTTCACCGCCACGCCAAAGAACAAAACCTTGGAGATTTTTGGCGAACCGCACCCCGAAGGCGATCAGGTCAAGCATCGCCCGTTCCACAGCTACACGATGAAGCAGGCTATCGAGGAAGGCTTCATCCTCGACGTGCTCAAGAGCTATACCCCGGTGAACAGCTATTACCGGCTCGTGAAGACCGTTGAAGCCGACCCGGAGTTCGATGCGAAGCGCGCGAACAAGAAGTTGCGTCGATATGTCGAAAGCCACGATCATGCCATCCGGCTGAAGGCCGAGATCATGGCGGATCACTTCCACGAGCAGGTCGTTGCGCTGAACAAGATCGGCGGCGAGGCGCGGGCGATGGTCGTCACATCGGGCATCGAGCGGGCAATCCAGTATTTTCAGGCGATCTCGGCTTACCTTGATGAGCGCAAAAGCCCCTACAAGGCTATCGTCGCATTTTCCGGGGAACATGAGTTCAGGGGCGCGAAAGTCACGGAAGCCAGCCTGAACGGCTTCCCCTCCAAGGACATCGCCGACCGGATCGAAGACGATCCCTACCGCTTCCTGATCTGCGCCGACAAGTTCCAGACCGGCTACGATCAGCCACTCTTGCACACCATGTATGTGGACAAGACCCTGTCCGGCATAAAAGCGGTGCAGACCCTATCCCGGCTCAACCGGGCACATCCAAAGAAGCACGACACGTTCGTGCTGGACTTCATCAACGACATCGAGGCCATCCAGAAGTCGTTCGAGGACTTTTACCGCGCCACCATCCTCAGCGACGAAACCGACCCAAACAAGCTGCACGATCTGAAAGCCACTCTCGATGGTTGTCAGGTCTATGGACAGGAAGACATCGACAAGCTGGTGGGCCTCTATCTGGCAGGCGAAGACCGGGACAGGCTGGACCCGATCCTCGACGGTTGCGTTGCCGCCTATCTTCACACGCTCGACGAAGACGGACAGGTCGCGTTCAAAGGCAGCGCCAAGGCATTTTCCCGGACCTATGCGTTCTTGTCGTCAGTCCTACCGTTCAGCAGTCCTGAGTGGGAGAAACTTTCGATCTTCCTGAACTTTCTGATCCCGAAGTTGCCTGCACCGCGCGACGAGGATTTGTCGAACGGCATATTAGAAGCCATCGACATGGACAGTTACCGGGTCGAGAAACAGGCGGCACAGCGCCTGATCCTTGCCGATGAGGACAAGGAGATCGACCCGGTTCCGCTGGAAGGCGGGGGGCACAGGCCAGAGCCGGAACTTGAACGGCTGTCCGCTATCATCCAGTCCTTCAACGACCTGTTCGGCAATATCGACTGGGCGGATGGTGATCGCATCCGCAAGCTCATCACAGAGGAAATACCTCAGCGCGTCGCGGCAGACGAAGCCTACCAGAACGCCCAACGGAACTCTGACAAGCAAAATGCTCGTATAGAATTGGACAAGGCGTTGCGAACGGTAATCGTGGGGCTGATGAAAGACGATACCCAGCTATTCAAGCAGTTCAGCGATAACGCCGATTTTCGCCGATGGCTCTCTGATGCGGTATTCAGCGCAACATACCGTCCCACAGACGAAAACGGCACAGCGCCATAGGTGTCCCTCAGCCCCTGCCCATGTGAGAACCGCTTCAACACGGGAGTTCTGTCGCACTGAAGCTGGCTTTTCTTCAATGAGACAGTGTCCCGGAAGGTCTAAGAAGCCAGCGCGACAGGTGCAACGGGTTGCACGGCGGCCACCTCCGGCGAAATGCTCAACGCTGCCGAGTTGGGCCAGATCGCCGATGCAACTGCAAACAGGGTCTGCGCGCGTTGCGAGATCGTAGCCTCATTCCAGACTTCCGGGTGATCGCGAAGGAGGCGGGCGTTCAATTCCAGCTTGCTGTGATCCCGCAATCCCTTCTGCTTGGATGGCTCGCCCTCGGCGGCTGACCACGGCCCGTGGCTCAATGCCTTGTTGAGCTTCCCGCTGATGAGGGTGAGATTGCCGATACCGTGCAATGTCCAGTTGCGTTCATCCCTCGTCGCGGTTGGAGCAAGTTCCCAATGCTCTTCCCAAGCCTGCGGCATGATGTGCTCGACTTCCAGAGCGTCGAAGTTGAACGCGAGAACGGGCTCCGCCTTGATGTGCTCGCGCTGGTATTGTTCTTCGATGGCGCGCAGGATCATCAGCACGCGATTGCGGCGGAGGTTGCCGTAGAACTTCCTGCGAACCCATTCGGCCCGGAACTGGTTATCGGTCGGCCAACCGTCTGCGCCCTCGGGCGAAGCCGCCAATGCGGAAATGATCGTTGGCGCTGCGGGCTGGTCAGCGGGCAGGGCGGCAACAGCTTCCAGCAGGTGAAGCGCGAGGGTGCCGTAACCGCGCGTCTGCATCCCGCAGACCATCCGGCGCAGAAGATAGCTTTCCATCGCAACCGCGAACAGATCGCGGTCGCCACCATCCGAGCCCGGACGCCCCATCACTTCCAGTAGCAAGGGATGGAACACCACGACATCCATGATCCGAAGGCGGCGGAGGAAGATGTCAAAACGGGTCGCGCCCTTTGCCCCCTCAATGATCGCGAACCGCTCCGCGTCGGCGGCAATGTCAGCCATCAGGGCCTCGACGTCGATGCTGCCATCATCATTGCGCTTCCCGCCTGCCGCGACGAAGTGCAGAAAGCGGTCATACAGATGCTTCGCCGCTATGGGCTCGCGCGTTTGGCGGGTGAGCCAGTTCTGTAGGAAAGTGTCCACGCGCGGTCGCGCCGCATGGCCGGTGCCTACGACCGTGCGCCAATAGTCGCTGTGCCGGTCGAAGGGTCGCCAGTAGGATGAATAGAGCCGGTCTGTCTCCAGTGCCTGCCGCGTGCCTTCCCACAGCAGCCAGTTCTTGATGAGATCGGCGGGGAGGAGGGGCGTGCCATGCGCGTTCAGCGTCTCGAATATGGCCTGCGGTTCATCGGCGTCATCGAGATCGAGAACGATGATGCGAAGATGATCGTTCAGTGCACGGGACAATGCGCTTGCCCGTTCGCCCGGCCTGTCTTGGTTCAGCCAGGACGAAAACTCGCCACGGAAATAGGCATAGGCTTCGGCCATACGAGTGTGCGGCATCGCGGGGCCATTGCCGGCGGTAGCGTCCATCACGTCGCGAAATGCGGGCCGGTCTTCGTTGGTCGGCCAGACCTTGTAGCGTTCCTCTTCGTCGGCATAGGCGGGGTTGCTGGTCAAAAGTCCGACCTGCCGGGCCGCGACATCGACGGCTTTCGTGGCGTCATCGTCCCCGGCGACGACCGCGCGCAGGCCGTCAAGGGCGTGTTCCGCCGCCTTCAGGACAAGCTGCAACGTAGTCAGCCGCTGCTGGCCGTCGATCACTTCCCGGCGCGGAAGACTGAATACCGGGTTGGGGGTTTGATCGAGCACGACCGTTCCGAGGAAATGCGAGGACACCGGATTGCCGCCCGAACCAAGAACGCGGTCGGCGGCGGCCCGAACATCGTCCCACAGCGGTTCCCATTGATCTTCCCGCTTCCAGACGTATGGACGCTGAAACAGCGGCACCGTGTAGCGCGTCTGCTGGGTGAAAATGTTCATCACGGAAATATAGCTCGGCTGCACTGCATCCCCCTTGCAATCAATGGCATCGCCAGTTCGGATACTGGCCATATCCCGAACCCGTAAATCAAGACCTTACGGTCGAGATTTTTCGTCAATATCGGAGGCTTTTCCGTGACTTAGACCTCATTCGATGGCAGTTTTTCCTTATCAATTGCAAGGAATTACAGATGCTTATCGGATATGCTCGCGTCTCTACCACCGATCAGGTCGCGGGGTTGGAAGCCCAGCATCGAGACCTGCGTGCAACGGGTTGCACGGAGAAGATATTCGCCGAGCGCGTCAGTTCGGCCGCACAGCGCGATGAACTTGCCTCCGCACTCGATTACGTGCGCGACGGGGATACGCTGGTCGTGACCCGGCTTGATCGTCTGGCCCGGAGCACCGCCGATCTGCTGGAGATCATCGCCACGCTGGAGCGCAAGGGCGTGGCGCTACGTATCCTCGATTTTGGCGGGCAGGCTGTGGATACGCAGTCGCCATCGGGCCGTCTGATCGTGACGATGTTCGGCGCGGTTGCCCAATTCGAGCGGGAACTTCTGCTCCAGAGACAGCGGGAGGGCATCCAGAAGGCCAAAGCCGAAGGGAAGTATAAGGGGAGGGCACCGACAGCCCGACGACAATCACCACAGGTGTGCGAACTGCGCGCAACAGGCCTTGGCGCATCCGACATCGCCGCCCGGCTAGGGATGAGCCGCAGCAGCGTTTATCGCATCCTGACGAACGTGGCGGCATGACGAAGTCCGTCCGTCATCTGTTCGCCGACGTCACGGCGCTGATCGAAGACCTGCACGGTGTTGCGGTCGAGGGGCAGGCGCAGGGCGTGTCGCCGGACATGGCGCGGGTTCTGGTCGGGAACCTGCGTTCCGGCATCAGGCGGCTCGATAGGGCCGCACAGCGTATTATCGCGGCGCTGGGAGAGGAAGCATGACGGCCGATCCCCGGCGACCTTGGGAAACATGGTATAACGGCTGGTCATGGGCTGAACGATGCGCTGTGACGCCGATCCAGAACGCGATGTTCCGTTCCGGCCAGCTTGCCCGGCCAACGATCTGCTCGATTTGCGGCTTCAGCGACCCGGCCCGCTTCAACGGCAGCGGCTACATATTCGCGCATACCGAAATGTATGATCGCCCGGACGTCCTGTTCCCGGCGTGCAAGAAATGCCATGCGGCGCTGCACGCCCGCTTTCGCGATACGGCACGATGGCAGCGGATGCTGCGGCAACATGGCCGTCCCGGCGAGTGGTTCACATTGCTATCGCTCGATCCGGTCAGCCAGTGGCGGCCATTCCATGAGACCTATCCAGCAGGCCTACCCCTTCCAACAACATCTCCTCCAGCAGACGCTATGTGGCCGTTGCTTACCACATCTTAGGAGGTGATGTGCGACGTGGTCTTTCCGCAACTGAAAGGCCGCGCTTTGACCGAGAATATCGAAGAGGGGGTCAGCATCATTCTCTGGCAGCTTCGGCAATATCAGCACGTCATTCGCAACTGGGATCGGCATCTCGATGCCTATGAATTGAAGGTTGTTATGCAAGTGCTGGATCGCACGATAGGGTGGCAGCGTCGCGAAGCTACATTCCGTCCCCATGTGATGCTGAACGGAGATCGACTATATTCCGGGTTCGGCAATACGATGAGCAGAAGCAAGTTGATGAAGGTCTTGGCCAATCTGGAACGTAGGGGCGTCATTACCCGAACGCCCGATGATCGACGGCCCGGATTGAAGTCCTATTCCCTCAATCTGGCGTGGCAGCCCGCCGACGAGAGCGTGGCCACAGGCCAAGATGATGTCTTTAATGGAGACGGGGTAGTGTCACAGGGACACTGCCTTGCG